>DASPQI010000269.1:0-7315 GCA_035625045.1 Syntrophales bacterium
AGTCTTTGCCAAGAATGCAACATTTCAAGCGCAATCTTCACTTTGGTCTTGAAATCCGAGAATGTTCCGAAAGGTAATTTCCCCCTTCATGATTTGACAAAATCTCAGAAATGAGTTATTTTAAAAAAAACATATTTGTTCCCTGTGTCAGAAAACTCCGGTTCTGCACAAAGTTCGATCAAGGGTGTCAGTTCTATCACTATTTTTCATCCATACTGTGGTCTTGTTGTATCCTCCATAACATTTCTATCTCTCGGTTCATTGTCATTTATCACATGAGAATCTCAATAGAGATTGTGTAATCATGGCGCAAAATCAAAAAGAGGGGAAAAAGATTCGGGCAATCTCATGGTTTTTTCTAATCCTGTGCATGTTTATCTCGGTTTCAGATGGGTCATTTTCCCTTGCTGGAGACGATTTCTCACTAAAATCAGAGTTGCTCAAGATAAAGAGCGATTACAGCGAATTTTATTTGGACGGGAATAATCTATTGTTGCTCGGGCTGGGAATAGGTGTAAACGGAATTTCAGCAAATACGCACTTGGACAAGGATATCCAGAATGCCTATTCAAACCACGTTAAAAGTTCCACGACAGACGATCTATCTACATGGGCGAAACAGCCAGGTGAGGGACTTTACACCATACCCGCCCTGCTAGGCGGCTACATATTCCTCAGGGATACTCCCGTCGGGGACTGGTCACAGAGATCTCTGCGAGCGCTTGCCGTTGGCGGGCCGACTACTCTTTTTCTCCAGTATGCGATAGGATCCGAATCTCCCCAAGACGGAGGCTCTGGATGGAAACCATTTCAGAGTCACAATGCAGTGAGCGGTCACGCTTTTGTTGGTTCGGTCCCGTTCATAACAGCAGCGCAGATGTTTGATAACATTGGACTCAAGATCGCCTTGTACGGGGTATCCATCTTGCCGGCGGTTTCCCGTATCAATGACAGTCAGCATTACTTTTCTCAGGCGTTTTTGGGCTGGTATTTGGGGCTACTGAGCTGTAATACTGTTTACAGAACGGATCACAAGGACAAAGAAACGATATCCATATATCCAGTACCTATAGCTGGGAACGGTTTAGCTGTGGTCATAATGAAAAGGTTTTAGATCGAAAAAAATCCGCCATATATCAGAGATGAATCCTGATGATAATGAAGATATTTAATCATGTGAATATCATGCTATGGCAATAACTAAAGATGTCAAATACTTATTGTTGAATAAAATTTTTACGCCTCTGATTTATCATCTTTTTAATCTTTATTCCAAGACACTCCGTGTGCAATACGATGGTATCAGAACGATTCAGACATATTTAGATAACGGTGGGCGGATTATCATTGCCTGTTGGCACCAGCGGTTCTTCGGGGGGTTCTTTCTTCCAAAAATCTTTAAGCAGTCACCTTGTATCATGATCAGTCAAAGTCGCGATGGAGACTTTATCTCCGGTATTGTTCAACGTATCGGATGGATTCCGGTCCGTGGATCAAGTTCCCGGGGAGGAAAGGAGGCTCTAAAAAAAATGATTCAGGAAGTCATGCAACAGGGCATTGGTGGTCACATTGTAGATGGTCCGAAGGGAACGCCCCAAATAATTAAACCTGGTCTAGTCTCACTGGCACAGCATTCAGGTGCAGCTATTTGTCCTGCTTTCATTTCCTATGAAAATGCTTGGATTTTCAACAGCTGGGATCGGTTTATGGTTCCAAAACCATTCAGCAGAGTTATATTTCGTGCTGGTTCACTCATTTTTGTGCCTAAAGAAATGGATAGACGTCGTTTTGATTCTTTCCGAAACGAGCTAGAAGCCGAGTTGGTCGCGGGATATGAACAAGCAGACAGCTTTTGGGAAAAATGATCACTCTTTTTATTATCTGAGTAATATATTTTATGAGTCAACGATCCTGAATTCTCCCTATCCTTCGGTAACATTTATTTATGAGGCAACAGGTACAATGGAATCAAAGAATAGTTAGGGACGAACAAAATTGATTCTTTATGGCACTCTCGATTTGGTCAATACGGAAAGGTTTGATAAAGCAGATATCGGCACCCTCATTCTTAAGCTTTTTTAGAGACTCAGGGTAGCCTCAGATTGATACTCCAATCCTAACTTAACAACTGGATCAATCTTTGGGGGCAGGCCACAAAAAAAACGACAATCCATATTTTCCTGACATAAAAAAATCAGTCGATCAATATAATTTGGAGGTCCATTACATTGACGCCTGTAGGACCTGTAATAAAGAGGCCGCCTGTAGCCTTAAAGAAATTGTATGAGTCGTTATTCTTCAAGTAATCTTGAGGATTGACGCCGGAAGTTTCGGCTCTATCGATTGTCCTGCCATCAACAATGGCGCCTGCGGCATCGGTTGGCCCATCGGTGCCATCTGTACCGGCGGAAAGAAGGATTATCCCCTTTTTACCTTTGATCTCCTGTGCAAAGGCAAGGGCCAGTTCCATATTTCTTCCTCCCAAACCGTTGCCCAGAACAATAACAGTTGTCTCCCCGCCTGAGATGAGGCAGATCTTTCCTTGAGACTCGCCAATTAATTTCTGACTAGCTTCAATTGCTTTGTCGGCAAGCCAGACAGCTACGTCTCTCGCCTCGCCCTTCAATTCCGTGGAGATGATTATCGCCTGATACCCCTGGCCTTCGGCTTCTTTTTTTGCCGCTTCAATAGCTTTTATGTTGTTCCCTACAATAATGTTTTGCACCCGCGCAAAAACAGGATTCCCCTCCTTCGGTGTTTCAGAAATTTCTCCTCTAGTGCCTTGGACCAAGATGAGGCGAGCCTTTTCAGGAATCTTATTTCCCAAGCCATAGAAATTGATCACCTTCAAGGCGTCCCGGAAGGTCGTTTGATCCGGCGCTGTCGGGCCAGAGGCGATCACATCCAGCGGGTCGCCGATAACATCCGAAAGGATCAAAGAGAGGACCGTTGCCGGATAAGCAATTTCTGCAAGCCTCCCACCCTTGATCCGTGAGAGATGTTTCCTTACGGTATTTAGTTCATGGATATTGGCACCGGCCTTAAGCAGCAGTCGCGTGACCTCTTGCTTTTCGGATAAAGAAATGTCCTTGTGTGGTGCAACCAGCAAGGCAGATCCTCCTCCGGAGATTAGACAAACCACAAGTGTCTGTCTCTCCGCTTCTTCAAGAAGGGCGATGATTTTTTCCGTTGCGAGTACACCTTGGAAGTCTGGAAGGGGATGGGCTGCCTCGAATATTGCGATCTTATCGGAAATGCCTGATTCCAGAACATGACCATACTTGGTGACCATGATGCCCTCCGTCAGGAGATCATCTGCTAAATCGGCAACTGCCTTGGTCATCGAATAGGCTGCCTTTCCGAAACTAATGACATATAGTTTCCGGTAGTCTCCCTCACGGTAAATGGAGCGAATCTGATCTATATGCTCTTTGATGAGTTCATACGGATTGACAGCTTTCAGTGCCGCATGAAAGATACCCGAGACTTTCCGATAACTGGGGTCATTTTTCATAGACATATTATCACGTTATTTTTATCGCTTTACTCATTATCAACTGCAAGATTTCAAGCAAAAATAGGTTATTCTCCGATTTTGACGCGAAGGTGCTTTGGTATAAAAAAATAGGTCAAAGCAACCCCGATCATCAAGATCCCTGCAATTATATACAGCGCGGCAGAGGGGTCGGAGGAGATACCTTTTGCCCATATGGGGATATTAGGCCCTATGTAACCCCCTAAATTACCGATCGAATTCACGATACCTATACCGGCTGCTGCAGCGGTACCAGCTAAAAATGCAGAGGGTAATGGCCAGAAAACTGGCATAGATCCGATTACCCCGAGTGTAGCGATTGACAGAAAGATTATGGCTAGAACAGGATTTGCGGCAAACACTCCACTTAAAACCAAAGCAATGGCACCGGATGTAGTATTAAATACGTAATGCAGTCGCCTCTCCCCTGTTTTATCGGAATGATTGCTTATAATAATCATTCCGATAACACATACCGTATATGGTATGGCAGTAATAATACCAACCCACAGATAGCCTTTGATACCAAAGGCCTTCACAATCGTAGGTAACCAAAACGCAATGCCGTACAGACCAATCATTAGTGAGAAATAGATAGCGCTTAACACATACACTTTTCCGCTTTTAAAGGCATCAATAAGTCTATGCTCCGTTTTATCCTTGTCTTCTGCTAAAAGCCTTTTTGCAAGCAATGCTTTTTCTTCGGCAGTAAGCCATTTTGCTTCTTCAATGCTACTGTCTAAATAATAGACTACCCAGAAACCAACAACAACAGAAGGAATGCCTTCTGCAAGAAATAACCACTGCCATCCAGCCAATCCCATGCTGCCTGAAAACAGATCCATAATCCAGCCCGAAATGGGATTGCCGATGACCCCGGAAACTGCAATGGCCGCCACAAACCAGGCTGTTCTTGTTGAACGATGTTTTGAAGGGTACCACAAGGTCAGATAAAAAATGACACCCGGGAAGAAACCTGCTTCTGCTATGCCAAGTAGGAAACGCATGGCATAGAATGACCATTCACCTTCTACAAACATCATGCAGGCGGATATGATACCCCATGATATCATGATCCTGGCAATCCATGTGCGTGCTCCGTATTTCTTCAAAAGCACGTTACTGGGAACTTCAAAAAAGAAATAACCAATAAAAAAAATACCGGCACCTATAGCAAAAGCGGCATCACTCAACGACAGGTCTTTCAGCATTTGCAGTTTTGCAAAACCTACGTTTACTCGATCAAGATATGCCAAAATGTAGCAGAGAAAAAGAAATGGAATTAAACGCAGATCAACCTTATGGTAGGTCTTCACTTCAAAGCTCTCATCGACTTTCATACTATTTCTCTCCTTTTATAACGTAAAAAAAACTAACAGCTATATAGTGACAATTATTTCGGCTCCCCCAGTATTAATTTTGTGCAATTGATAAGCACTTTCTTTTATGGGAGCTGAGGATAAGGGAAGGGGCCTTGTATGTCAAGGGGATTGTGTTGCATTCTTAGTATGAACAATAGAAATTTCTCCAATTGCGAATGATGATTTCTGTGAAAATAATTAAGAGACATCATCATGATACGGATCTTCAACCTTCATTATGCTTGACTTCCATTCGATAATCCTCAACCTTGACAGCTATCCTCAATCGAAGAGTTGTAATCTGGAATATAGCGTTTTGGGCAGCTTGATTGATAATCACTGCTAAACAAGTTAGGACATTATCAGCACAGCATCCCGCCAGTACGGGATGAATGCGCGCCAAAGGCACATTGACTGGACATCTCGATGACTAATCCTCGGTTTCAATAATATACTCATTTCATTGAATACTGGCTAAAGACAATAGCCATCACCGCTTAATTTTTTGCAAAAGAAATAATGGATGGTTTCCTCTTATGTTGATTTTCTGATTTTACCCAGCTATACAACATTTCACCTCTGATATGTACACGCTATCACATCAAGTCTTAGGCAGCTTATGAGATGTTTTGAAGACCTCAAAACTTTACATTTATTGATACTGCGAATAAAACCTTCCTTGTAATTCGGGAATTTGCCTAATATTCATTTCTATTAAAACCACTTCTGTCCGGGATAGCCGAACTTAGAGATAGGTAATTTCCCGTTATAATTTAGTAAATATGCCAGATACACGAGTTATCGACTTGAAAATCTTCAATCAAAACGATTATCCGCCTGTAATCAAACAGGAGGATAAAATTTATGTATGTCGGCAAACTGATTTTTTCTCAAGTTATGGACTTCATGCCTATTCATACTTTTCGACGCTGTGTAGAACGATACCAAGGCGATTACAAAGTAAAGAGATTTACCTGCCTCGATCAATATCTTTGCATGGCTTTTGCTCAAATTACCTATCGGGAAAGTCTTCGCGATATAGAAGTCTGTCTACGTGCCCAAAAGCAAAAACTCTATCATATGGGCATTCGCGGCAAAGTGTCCCGGTCAACCATTGCCGATGCCAACGAGCAGAGGAATTGGAATATCTATGCCGACCTGGCCCATTCCCTGATCAATACTGCACGCAAACTGTACAGCAACGAAACTTTCGCTTTCGAGTTAGAGCAGACCGTCTATGCACTCGACGCGACAACGATAGATCTGTGCCTGTCTATGTTTCCCTGGGTCAACTTCCGGCAGAACAAAGGAGGCATCAAACTCCATACGTTACTGGATCTGCGCGGCAGCATCCCGACTTTTATTCACATCTCCAGGGGCAAGCTTCACGATGTCCATACACTCGATATTATACCATTCGAACCCGGAGCATTTTATGTTATGGATCGTGGTTATCTGGATTTCGCCAGACTACACAACCTCGCCCAGAATTCAGCCTTCTTTCTGATTCGAGGAAAATCCAATCTGAGATGTCGGAGGGTATACTCCCATCCGGTGGATCGAGCAACTGGACTGATCAGCAACCAGACCATCATGCTTACCGGATTTTATCAGCTCAAGGACTATCCCGAAAAACTACGACGCGTAAAATATTACGACGCCGAAACCGACAAGACTTTTGTTTTTCTAACCAACAATTTTACTCTGCCAGCCATGACGATCGCTCACCTTTACCGCTCGCGCTGGCAGGTGGAACTTTTCTTCAAATGGATAAAACAAAACCTGCGGATCAAGAGCTTCTATGGAACCTCGGAGAACGCGGTCAAAACCCAAATCTGGATCGCTATCTCCGTATATGTGCTCGTTGCCATCCTGAAAAAACAACTTCATCTGCCTCACAGACTTTACACAATTCTACAGGTTTTGAGCGTCTCAGTTTTCGAAAGAAACCCGATTTATCAACTATTTACGAAAACAGACTACACAACGGAAAACCCTATGTTACGTAACCAGTTAACTTTATTTGGTGATTAAACCGGACGGAAGTGTATTAAAACCACTATTGACATCTCATTTAATTTATATAAAAAAGCAATAATTTGTTTATACAAGTTTTTGACACGAAAGTTTCTTTGGTGTAGCTTTGCAAACTTTGACTTCCCATATAGAGAGGTCACATCTCTCTTGAAAATAAAGTTTCTGTTACTCTACAGTATATTATCACAACAAGTGAAGCAGACGGCGGGAGGAATGTTCATAATCCTTTATCATGAATGAACAGGTTGCTGAAAAAGTCGTTTCATAAGTTGATTTAATCGGGTATAGTCGCTGCACATCACAGAGGCAGGAGGCATCATGCGCGGCATCAACGACCCCCAGAGTTACATGTTCACCTATGTTTCGCCCGAGCAACGGGTTC
>DASPQI010000270.1:0-12132 GCA_035625045.1 Syntrophales bacterium
TCAATGCCCTTGTTTACCCAGAAGAGTATTGCCTTATTGCTAGCCTTGATATTTCTTAAGTGCCGGAGCACACTCAGAAACGGTGCTACGCCTACGCCGCCGGCCAGCATGACGATTACAGGCTTGATGTCAACATCCTTACAGAAAATGCCGAGCGGCCCTAAACATTTTACCGGATCTCCCGGTTTCAAATCCGGGATAGCAGAGGTAAGCTTGCCTACCTTCTTAATAGTCAGACGCAGAATGGAATCTTCGGGAGCGCTTGAAATGGAGAACGAATGCGGTTCGCTCCATCCTTCAGGTCTCATAATCATAAGAGATGCGAACTGGCCCGCTTTTCTGCGGTTGAACTTCTCATCGGTCCCTTCGAGACATAATGAGTTGATGTCATGATTTTCAGGCACCACCTCGACTACCTTCCAGATGTTCCTCTGATCCTGATCAATGCTTTTTTCATTCATTCTGTATTCACCTCACCACTTTTTGAAAGGTCTCATGAAATGACAGTTATATATTCACAAATCATCAGGAAAGGCTGTTCACTTTACCAGTTCCCCAGCCTTCTGAAACGCCCGCTCCATGTCGGGAAGATGTGTGATTTCGGGAACTACCTGTATATAGCGTACCTTTCCTTCCCTGTCCACGATGATGACCGAGCGCGCCAAAAGCATCAACCCATCCATCAAGAGACCGGTTGCTCGCCCGAAGGCGCCTTCCTTATAGTCGGAAAGAAACTGGATGTGCTCGAGTTTTGCCTCTTTGGCAAATCGTTTCTGGGTAAAGGGGGTATCACGACTGATGGTAATCCTAATGATTTCAGGCGCGAGTTTGTTGCCCTTTTCTCCAAGGTAGTGTGTCTGTGCCTCACAAACGGGGGTATCAACAGAAGGAACGATACTCAAGAAGAGGACCGTTCCTTTCATTTTGGAAAGGTCCACCGGTTTCATGGTCATTGCATCCACCAGGTCAACCGATGGGAGTGAATCGCCGACAGCTATCGGTTTAGCCACCAATTTGATGCTCTTTCCCATCATTGTTACGCTTGTTCCTGGTTGAACCGAATCATTATCGATTGGGATGTTGGCCCGGGTTAATGCGCAACTACACAGTAAAAACAGACATAAGGAAAATATTAGTAAATTTTTCAATTTTGCTGTCATAGCAAACCTCCTTTCAATTTTTGTAATTACCGTTGGTTAACCTATGTGAGGTTTAACGGCATTCAGAACCGCCTCCCTTTGAGCCTGCGGTAGCGCCGGATAAGCGTATTAGTCGAGTTGTCATGCCGGAGTGCAGACTCCTCGATATTTTCCAGCTCAGGAATGATACGCGCCGCCAGTAACTTTCCCAGCTCGACGCCCCACTGATCGAAGGAATCCACCTGCCAGATCACCCCTTGGGTGAAAACACTGTGTTCATAGAGTGCAACGAGCTTCCCGAGCGTCTCCGGTGTCAGCCGATTTGCGAGAATGGTATTTGTGGGACGATTGCCTTCGAAGATGCGGTGCGGTATCAGTTCTTCCCATACACCTTCCGCCCTGACTTCATCTTCTGTCTTCCCGAAGGCAAGCGCCTCGGTCTGCGCGAACAGGTTTGCCATGAGCACGTCATGATGATTGCCAAGTGGGTTCAACGTTTGACAGAAGCCGATGAAGTCGCAGGGGATCAGTTTAGTCCCCTGGTGGATGAGCTGGTAGAATGAGTGCTGACCATTGGTGCCTGGCTCGCCCCAGTAGATAGGGCATGTCTGGTAGTTGACAGCCGTACCCTCAATTGTTACATGCTTGCCGTTGCTCTCCATCGTCAATTGCTGGAGATAGGCCGGAAAGCGTTTGAGGTACTGGTCGTAGGGGAGGACGGCAACAGTCTCAGTTCCGAAGAAGTTATTATACCAGACAGAGAGCAATCCCATTAGTACAGGCAGATTCTTATGGAAGGGAGAGTTTCGGAAGTGCTCGTCCACCGAACGGAAGCCTGCGAGCATAGCCCGGAAGTTCTCCGGCCCGATGGCGATCATGGTCGAAAGACCTATGGCCGAGTCCATCGAATACCGGCCGCCAACCCAGTCCCAGAACCCGAACATGTTCTCTGTGTCGATGCCGAACTTAGCCACCTCTTCAGAGTTTGTCGAAACAGCCACGAAGTGCCGGGCCACGGCGCCATGATGATGCAGCGCTTTCAGCGCCCATACGCGCGCTGTGTGGGCGTTGGTCATTGTCTCCAGGGTAGTGAATGTCTTCGAAGAGATAATGAACAGTGTCTCTTCAGGATTGAGATCATAAACGGCCTCCGCGAAGTCCGTGCCGTCCACGTTGGAGACAAAGCGGAAGACCATGTCTCTCTTGCTGTAGTGCTTTAGCGCCTCATAGGCCATGACGGGACCGAGATCAGAGCCGCCAATGCCGATGTTGACAACATTACGAATGGGCTTGCCGGTGTATCCCAGCCACTGCCCGCTGCGCACCTGCTCCGAGAAGGCAGCCATCCTGTCAAGAACAGCATGAACCGCGGGCACGACATCTACCCCTTCAACCATGATCCGCTCGCTCTTTGGCGCGCGAAGGGCAACGTGGAGGACAGCACGATTTTCTGTGACGTTGATTTTTTCACCCCGAAACATGGCTTCAATGCGCTCAGGCAGGCCACACTCCCCGGCAAGATTTATCAGGAGTTTGATCGTTTCGTCTATGATTCGGTTCTTCGAATAGTCGAGGTAAAGGCCGGCGCCTTCGACTGCCAGGCGCTCACCGCGCCCGGGATCATCGGCAAAGAGTTCCCTTAGATGAACATTGCCGATCTTCCGGTAATGCTCCGCCAGTGCCTTCCACGCTGGGCACTTTGTCAGGGGTTTCTTCGGCATCGTCTTTTTTGTCATCTTCGTTTTCCTCCTGTTTGCATCTCAGATACTCTCTTTTTATATCAGATTTTTTTATTAAGAATAGAGAAATCATTCAATCAGGTAATGGCTAATTTATCTCTTCAAAATGCCTTAATTCTTATTGACACAATCATCAAGATCATATGCCTTCACAAAAATATACATTGCCATAGTGTAAATTTTATATAAAATGCCTCGGAGGTTGGGGCATACATTGGAAATGATGATCTCATTCATTGGAAATACATCTCTGTTTTTCAAGGCCTAGATGTAAGCTTTTTAGGTAATAAAGGAGGACAAACGCGATGCCTCTGAAGATGAGATATTCCCCTAACGACGGGCGGCAGCCGGGGATCGTAGGCACATGGATCCAGGCATTCCGTCTCCATTACGTGCCCACCAGCATCTTCCCCGCCCTGCTGGGAAGCGTAATTGCATGGGCGGCATTCCATAAATTCAACTTGTGGTATTTTATCCTGGTGATTATCGGCGTGTCGGTGCATCACATTGGTCTGAACATGATCGATGATGTCTTCGATTATCTCCATGCCGTTGATCGTTCCCACGGTGAAGAGAAAAATCCCTATACGGGGGGCAGCGGAGTTCTGGTGGGGGGACTCCTTCCCACCGGTCATGTCCTGGCGGCATCGATTTTTTGTTATGTGACAGGGATTGTAATAGCTATTTATCTGACTATCTTTGTCGGCTGGCCTGTTCTGATCTTCGCTTTCATCGGAGTATTTTCGTCCGTCTTTTACACAATGCCGCCCATAAGGTATGGCTACCGAGGGTTTGGAGAACTGAGCCTTCTCATTAATTTCGGACCCGTTGTCTGCCTCGGCGCATTCTATGTGCAGACATGTTCGATTGCATGGGAACCTTTTATTGTTTCATTGGTACCAGGATTCCTTATGTGGTCCATGATCGTCATTAATGAAATACCTGATTACGAGGAGGATCGCCGGGCGGGTAAGCTAAATCTCGTCGCCCGTTTTGGAAGAAAGCCGGGTGTTGTATTATATGTCGCCGGTCTGATTTGCGCATACGGCACTATGTTTCTGTCTGTATCCTTCAGGATAACGCCTTTCAGTATTCTCCTGGGTCTCCTCACAATTCCTATTGCGTATAACTCTTTCCGGATACTTAGTGCTAATTACATGGACAAGATGAAGATGGCCCCCGCAAACCTTGCCACGATAAAAGTCCATGCGCTGACACTCACATGCCTCATTATAGGATATATCACAGCGGGGGTTATGTCATAAAGAATGTATGAAAATCTACTGATTCAGTGGATAGTTTTATAAATTTTACCATTTTGTCGGATAATACAAGTTTTTACTCGTAAAGTTCCCATATTTTTTTAGTATTGCTTTTTTACAGAATTTTGATGAAAATGCCGCAAAAATTCATAAATAGTTCTTGTACTGTTCTTTAATAATCTACCGATTCCGGAGATGCAGCATTAACATATATACAGGAAACTAGAAAACCGGTCTGCGGGACTCCAGCATCCAGGTCTTTATAGCCACGATTACGGAAAGTTAAACATGTCGAGGATTTTCTTTTTATAAAAATTAATAAATTTTGTAAAAGGAGGCGTTTAATGCGAAAATTGCAGAAAGAGTATGTCGGTTCATTTGTCGTAGAACTCTTTCCAGGAACTGAAATATGGCGCATCCCAACTACCCCAGGCGTGCATTTTCCCGAGGGGGGCAAGGTAATGAAAGTTGATTCCGGGATAGTGACCATGGGGTCGGATGGCGATCTCCAGCTTTTTGTCCATAACAAGCCGTTAAAAAACTTGAGCGGACGTGATGTCTTATGTATCATGGACAATGAGGAAAATATCTTATATTTAAAACAGTCTCTACCGGGATTAGAAATGTGATGCGGTATAAAAAAGAGCCGCTTCGCAATAATTCCGCTCATCTAACCTAACAAAATATAATAACACTTAATTTTTGAAATAAGCGGGTAAAGATATCTTTTATGCCCAATTTGCCTGAGCAGTTTACTTACGGCAGGCTGTAACAAAAAACTATTCAATTATTTTATCCCTTTAATACACCCTTTCCCCTGAACTAAATTCTTCCATTGACGGATTATGAAATATTGATAAAATTACCGCTTGCAGTTATCATTGACAAGCCGTTTTTTAGGAGCGCTGCAAATGGTAGCAGATATTTCGTCCATTAATACGTCGCATCTTTAATTTGTAAAAGGAGATTTTATATGTTTGCCCGCAGAATTCAATTGATAGCTATTCTCTTATTTGTTCTTTTCCTTGGCGCACCGGGAGCGTATTCCACGGCTCAGGATTTTGCCAATGTGCAAATCCAGACGACGAAAGTCACGGATAACGTTTTCATGCTCATGGGAGCCGGGGGAAACATCGGCATCTCTGCCGGGAAAGACTGCGTCTTAATGATCGATACTTCATATGCCCCTCTGACAGACAAGATCAAGGCCGCCATCGCGACTGTTAGCAGTAAACCCATTCAATTCATTGTGAACACGCACTGGCACCAGGATCATACGGGCGGCAATGAAAATTTCGCGAAGTCAGGCGCCATTTTGTTGGCTCACGAGAATGTCCGCAAGCGTTTGAGCACCGATCAGTACATCGAGTTTCTGAAAAAAACTATATCCCCCCTGCCTGCGCCAGCCCTGCCCGTCATTACCTTCAACGAGCACGTGACGTTTCATTTGAACGGAGATGAAATATACATCTTTCATATTGATAAGGTCCATACCGATGGGGATGCCATCGTGCATTTCAAAAATTCGAATGTCATCCATATGGGGGACATCTATTTCAACGGCATGTATCCCTTCATCGACCTTTCTGCGGGCGGCTCGATAAATGGAATGATCGCGGCGGTGCAACGGATTCTTACGCTCTGTGATGACAATACAAAAATAATCCCGGGACATGGTCCTCTGTCCGACAGGACCGGCTTAGAGGCATACCGCAAGATGTTGACGGCAGTAAGAGACAGGATCAATCGCGAGATCAACGCGGGAAAGAATCTGGACGCTGTTATTGCCTCCCGGCCGACGCGCGATTTTGACCCGGCCTGGGGGAATGGTTTTCTGAAACCTGATCTTTTTGTCAGAATTGTTTATGATAGCCTGATGAAAGAGAAATCTCAGGCACAGTATCATAGAAAGATTGAGCTTGCACAATGACATTCGGAATGAAGTATGCCGTTCTTCGCCTGATAATCCTGAGTCTTGCGATGCTTTCCCAGATATATATCTTCGTCCACATTCATCGCATCATTCGGTCATCGCATAAATCCGGGCGCTTCAAGACACTGGCCAGCCTGACAGTGGGCGCGGTAATTTTTTTGCTCTTTGCTCTTAATCTGTACTTCCTATTCATACCTGTCCCATGGCCTGACCCATCCAGAGCAGTTCAGTACATGCTCTTTTATCCATCTGCCGTATGGGGCCTTGGATCTGTCTTCTCTGCCTTGCTTCTTTGCCTATTCCAGGCAACCGGTGCAGTGGCAAAAATAGCCGCGCGCACCTATCGCCGTCTGGCCGGCAAGGAGACGCCGGAGACTGTGAATGCAGGCCGCCGCAATTTTCTCCAAGCCGGGTTAAGCAGTCTGGCAGCAGCGCCGCTGCTTCTTTGCGGATACAGCACAGTCTCCACCGGCAGGGATTGTGATGTGCAGAAATTGACCCTTCCGTTCGGCCTTTCCCTGCGGGCTGTCCAGCTTACGGACATCCACGCGGGCATTTATATGAACAGGAAAGAGATCCGGTATTACACAGATCGGGTTATCGCTCTCCAACCGGATCTTTTACTTCTCACAGGTGATTACATTTCTAATTCGCTGTCATTTCTCCCCGATTGCCTGGAGGAGATGGCACGTGTTCAAACACGGTACGGTACCTTTGCCACACTGGGCAATCATGAACACTGGTATGGAGCACTTACCGCTATCGAAGCAATCTTCAGCCGCTATGATATTACACTCCTGCATAATACAAACCAGGTGATTCATACAGGGCATGGTCCTTTTGCTATCGCCGGGATCGATGACCTCCGCGCCGGCTACCCCGACCTGGGTGCTGCGCTGCATGGGCTTGACGAAACCATCCCGAAAATACTCCTTTCGCACCGCCCGGAAATTTTTCCCGACGCCGCCCTCATGGGAGTACATTTGACACTGGCCGGCCACTACCATGGCGGACAAATAAAACTGCTCCTACCGGGAGTAGATTTCAGCCTTGCCGACCTCCGGACCCCCTATCCGGAGGGCTTATTCCGGATCAATAATTCCCGGTTATATGTGAGCCGTGGGATCGGCACCACCTTCACTCCCGTGCGGCTTAACGCCCCACCGGAGATCACTCTGTTGCACCTGAAAGGATAGCAGAGTCGTATGCCGTCTCCAAGAACACGAAGTATATTTTAAGGGCAGAAGTTCAGCTAATATATGAATTACTGCTCGCCAAATGGAAATAAATTATGTTTTTTTCCCGGTGATTATGATATAGGAAAAAACAATTAAAATTTGGATTGCTTCTTATGAAGATCAACCAATCCTACACATACCTGCCATGCTTAACCGCGCTGCCTTCCATTTTTTGCGTCAACAATCCTCTTAAATCAAGAATTACTTCTCCTTGTACTCACCCCGTGAAAAGCAATGCCTTATTAAATATCAAGGAGGACCCGACATGAAGACGATTGCCATAGCAAATCAAAAAGGCGGGTGCGGCAAAACAACCACAGCTATAAACCTTGGTGCAGCCCTCGCCAAGAACGGAAAGCAGGTGCTTGTAATCGATCTGGACCCCCAAGCCCATGCTTCCTTTGCCCTGCGAAAAGACGACCGGTCACCCGACAGCTCGGCGTATAACATGTTGACAGAAAAACCGGAGAAGAAACGTCCTTTTGAAAGCTGTATTGTGCATGTCTCTCCGGGTTTCGATATCCTGCCGTCGAATGCACAACTCTCCACCCTTGAGCAGGAACTCAACGACAGAGAAGATCCGATCTCAGTGCTCCGTAAAGCCTTGTCCGACTGCAATTCATACGATTATACCCTTATTGATTGTCCCCCGAGTCTGGGCTTTCTAACCTTTAATGCCTTGAGAGCGGCCGATTGGGTCATCATCCCTATCGATATGAGTCCCTTTACCCTTTTCGGTGTCGGCAAACTTCTGGGAATGATCAACCTGGTGGAAAAGAAAACAGGTCGCACCCCTCAGATCAGTGCCCTAGCCACTCTTTTTGATAAGCGCACCAAGTATTCGCAATCAATACTTGATGAAATTGAGTCATTTTTCGGTGACGGACTGCTTCAAACCGTTATACGGCATAATGTTTCCCTTAAGCGGGCAGTCTCTGAAGGCACTTCAGTCATCAGTTTCGACCAGACGTCGAACGGCGCTAGAGATTACGTGATGCTCGCGGACGAGATAATGAGGCGTGACCAGCATGCGCAGGTGTGGAAGCCGAATGAAGTGGCGTACGGAACGGACATGCGGGAGGTGACCTTCGTCATTGATGCGCCGGCAGCAAATGAAATCTACCTTGTTGGTGAATTCAATGATTGGGCCGCAGACGAAAGAAGCAGGTTGCTGCGCGGCGAAAACGGGTCCTGGGAGAAGCGGATGGAATTGCCGCCGGGCACCTATCGATACAAATTCCTCGTCGACGGGGAATGGAATATTGATCACAGGAATCAAAACGTCGAGAGTAATGCTTTCGGGTCTTTCGACAGCATAATCAGGATCTGACCGAATAATTCCCTGGGGAAGGCCGGACTATGCCGTTCATTCAGAAAAGGTGCATATGGTGGGAGCCTGTGGCCGGAGCCACTGGCTATGTGGTCTATGTCGGCACTGAGGCCCACCCAATCAATCCGGAAACGTTTTCATGGGGAGACACGCCGGAGGTGATTTCAAAAACCATCCCTCGAGATAAAACCGAGATAGTCATTCCCGATGAATGGCCTGAATTTCCTAGGAAACGGGGAATCTACCACATAGCGGTCACCGCAAGAGATGATGATGGAAACCAGAGCGATCCCCTCCTTTTGTCCGCAGCATTCAATCTCACCGCACCACCGCCACCTCGTGCAGGAGGCGTTGAATTTTTTCCTCGCAGCGCAACCGAGCCGGAACTCCTGGAGGAACTCCTTTACGCACCCGCCGCCCCTGCCCGCTCCCAGACTGGGGCAATGATCCGGCGCGGTATGGAACAGGTGAAGGACAACGAAGAACTTGTAAATGCCTACCTCGGAAGCAATTTCACTTCGGGAGAAAAGGAAACACTCTAGTTGCCGTATTCTCAACAGCAGCGGGTAATCAACCTGCAGTGAGTATCCATGTCCTTCAGGTTGGTCATCCCAGATACAGTTTAATTGAGACAATTAAGAAAGGAGATGCCAATGTATCCAGGAGAGCATTTTTGGTGGGGAGGCTGGTGGATATTTCCTATGTTAATGCCGATTATATTCCTAGTAGTCATCGTAATTGTCCTCTATTTCCTCTTTGGCTGTGGAGGATTTAGGCCGCTGTGGTGGGACAGATATCCATGCAAAGAATCTGAGACCGGTTTGGACATTTTAAAAAAGCGCTGTGCTAAAGGTGAACTCACGAAGGAAGAGTTCGAGCGGATGAAAAAAGATATATTGGATTAGAAAGCGATTCTGGATGGAAGAGAAAATTCTGAATGGATAAATCCGTTGCTAATACTGCATCACTATATAGAGTAGCCTCCATACTTGCGGTAGTTACGATTGCCTATAATACACTGGAAGGTTTAGTATCTGTTTATTTCGGAGCGGAAGACAGTACACTCGCTCTCTTTGGATTCGGGTTGGATTCTTTTGTAGAGGTCATTTCCGGCATTGGCATTTGGCATATGATTCAACACATTCAGCGTCAGCCGGAAAGCAATCCAGACAGATTCGAGAGCACAGCTTTGCGTATTACTGGATCAGCTTTTTATCTGCTGTTTGTCGGATTGACAATTAGTGCCCTGTTAAATCTGTATCGCGGCCACAAGCCGGAGACTACATTTTGGGGAATTGTCATCGCCTTAATCTCGATATCCGTTATGTGGGTTCTGATCCGCTACAAGGTGAAGGTGGGACGTCAATTACATTCTGATGCTATTCTTGCCGATGCGAATTGCAGCCGGGTATGCCTGTGGCTTTCCTGGGTCCTGCTGCTTGCAAGCACCGGTTACGAGCTTACAGGCATCGGGGGTATGGATGCTGTGGGTGCCATAATAATCGCCGTATTTTCATTTCGCGAAGGTCGGGAGTCCTTTGAAAAGGCCAAGGGTGGAGACCTGCCACTGCGAGACCTGTGGTGATGATGCTAAGCAGTAAAGTCACTTATTAAGTTCTTCCTAATATAAGAATCAATGTGGATATTCTCTTTTTGTAGATACGGTCCAAGGTATCTTAGCTTTTTATCTGCAACTTGCTGGCCGGATTGTCGGAACAGCTCATTGGATACGGAGTGAAACATGCGACGGTTTGACATAATATTTTATGTTTATATAAAATGCGGCTACCTTCCTGTAACGGAGTATCTAGTATTTTTCTAAGGATTACCTTCATTTAAGTGGCATTCAACATTGGCTGAAGTCCTTAATTGACACAGTTAAATGACCCCCGGCAAAGAGACTGTGTCGCAATTGTTCTTTGACAATAGAATATTAGAAAAAAGTTAAAAGGCAAGAGAAAGCTTTTTATATCGGTATGCTGATATGATAAAGTATTTTTAAAGGAGAATACACTATGGCCTATCGATGCGGCGACCGTTATCAGATGGACTTAATGCCCCAGAGCATAGAAGAGTATGTAGGTGCAGATAATCCCGTCCGAGCCTATGATATGTTTGTTGAAGCCTTGAATTTCCGGCAACTGGGAATTGACATCAATCCTGATAAAGTAGGCAATTCTGAATACGATCCCCGCAGCATGTTCAAACTGCTGGTTTATGGTTATTCTTACGGAGTAAAAAGTTCGCGGAAGCTGGAGCGAGAATGTTACCATAATATAGCGTTTATCTGGCTGATGGGCGGTTTGAAACCTGATCATAAGACAATAGCTGAGTTTCGGCGTAACAATAAGAAAGCCTTACAAAAGGTTTTGTATCAATGTGCTGGTATGTGCATCAAACTGGATTTGATTGCCGGCAACGTTCTGTTTGTTGACGGGACGAAGATAAGAGCTAATGCAGCACGTCACCGTACCCATGATAAAGCTTATTATGAGAAACTTTTGAGCAATATTGATAACCGGGTTGAGCAGTTGCTTGTTGACTGTGAAACCGCCGACCAATCAGAAGAAGGAATATCCTCTTATGTATCTATGGACAAGGAGCTTAGTAAAAGCCAAACCTTGCAGGAGCGAATCAAGGAAGTCGTTGCCTCTTTTTCAGCAACCGATAGAAAGCATATTAATCAGACCGATCCTGATTGCCGAGTCATCAAGAGCATTCAGGGAACCCATGCCGGCTATAATGTACAGAGCGTAGTGGATGACGAACATGGACTTATCGTACATACAGAAGCAACAGCAGAAGTCAATGACAGGCAGCAATTTGCCAGACAAATTGAACAGGCCAATGAAGTTTTGGAGAAACCATGCAAAATAGCTTGTGCCGATGCCGGATATGCGGATACAGGTGAAGTGGAGAAGATTGATGGACAAGGGGTAAAGGTAATTGTTCCCTCGCAGCGGCAGGCATTACACGAAGAAGAAGGTCCTTTCAGCAAGAGTCATTTTACATACAACAAAGAGCTGGACTGTTACTTTTGTCCACAAGGCCATCCATTGACCTATCATAGTATGGATAAGAGGAAAAACAAGCGTCATTATCATATAAAAAGCAAGAAGCTATGTCATGCCTGTCAGCACTATGGTCAGTGTACACAAGCTAAGGGAGGGCGATCGATTAAACGGTTGCACAATGAAGACGTAAAGCTAAAACTGGAAGCACAATATGAGGAAGTATCATCCCAAGTGATTTACAAACGACGGAAAACAAGGGTTGAACATCCTTTCGGCCATATTAAGAGGAATTTAAAAACAGATGCTTTTCTCTTGCGGGGGCGCGATGGAGTTCAAGCCGAGACATCACTTTTAGCAACTTGTTTTAATATTGTCCGGATGATCACGATTTTTGGAGTCGGCACACTTATAGAAAAGCTAAACGAACTAAATCCGGTTACGGTTGGCTGTTGAGGCTAGTCGAAAAGGGCAAGTACA
>DASPQI010000271.1:0-4834 GCA_035625045.1 Syntrophales bacterium
ACTAACTTAATTAAAGGATTGGCGTAGAGAACGATCAATGCAATAACTAATGCATAAATCGCAAGAGATTCAATCATAGCGAGACCAACCATCATGGTCAGCAGGATCTTCCCCTGTGCTTCCGGATTTCTACCGACGGCATTTGTAGCGCCACTCAATCCGTTTCCCATTCCGACACCTGTACCAATTGTGCCCAATCCCATCGCAATGCCGACAGCAAGAAGACTGCATCCAATCACAATAGCCTTCGTATAATCAACTCCTGAAGCGGGAGCAGCAGCGGCAGCAGCCGGAGCGGCGGCAGCCAGTGCCAATGGTGCTAACACCATGATTAAAAGCATACTGATAACTACACAACTTAACATTTTTTTCATTTTTTCCTCCTATTTCTATTTAGTTTGTTTGTTGAGACTTATAACTGTCTCCGCAAATATCCCGGTTTCACCTCCTTTCATAATCAAAAGACGGGACTAAGCTCACGAAGTTATTTGTTCAGAGAAAAGCCCATCTCCTAATTTAGTTCATACATTAATGCTTTATATTCTATTCATTGGAAAATTATGTCAAGTATTATTTGTCAATATACCGGAAATTTTTATTCTGAGGACTATCCTCGTCCCGATGGGAAGGATATGTGAACTTTTTGTCATTTTTATTTGACTTCAAATAATAAAACTGATAGCTAAAAAATCATTTTTAGAGATTTAATGATGTCATAAATAATGAGCATCATAAAGGTAATTTGACTGTTAGTTCAATGAGATTTGGCTTTTTTCAAGGTGACACCGCGGGAAAAGGCCTTTGTTTAGTTGACCCTGAGCGAGTGGAGCAAGTCAAAGGGTCTTTTGGTTTAGTTCACAGGTGATCAAAAAAACTCCAAAATTAAAATTAGATTAGATTTAAGGAGAGAACATGTCTAAAAGGTATGTCTACGAATTCGGCGGCGGCAAGGCAGACGGAAGTGCTGGGATGAAAGAACTTCTTGGCGGCAAGGGAGCTAATCTGGCAGAAATGGCCAACCTGGGTATTCCTGTTCCCCCCGGTTTTACCATCACGACGGAGATGTGCAATTATTATTACCAGCACAATAAGCAATATCCGCCTGATCTTGAAACAGAAGTCAGGCAGGCCCTGGCTGATGTTGAAGTGATTATGGGCGCAAAATTCGGTGATCCCGAGAATCCGTTACTACTCTCAGTTCGCTCAGGCGCGCGCTCTTCCATGCCTGGTATGATGGAAACCGTCCTTAATGTCGGCCTGAACGAAAGCACAGTAAAAGGTTTGATTGCCAAGACCGGGAGTGCGCGTTTTGCTTATGACGCTTACCGCCGTTTGATCATGATGTACTCGGACGTTGTAATGGAAAAGGCGGCCGGAATCGAACCAAAAGAAGGCAAAGGAGTACGCTTGCAGCTTGAGCACGCAATGGAGAAGATGAAGAAGGCGAGGAA
The DNA here is from genome assembly GCA_035625045.1 of Syntrophales bacterium. Classification (GTDB taxonomy): domain Bacteria; phylum Desulfobacterota; class Syntrophia; order Syntrophales; family UBA2185; genus DATKLL01. Next base: position 1,452 of record DASPQI010000271.1, read on the forward strand.
AATAGTTCAGGACACTGATCTCACCGCGGCCGACTTAAAGGAACTTATAGGAATCTTCAAAACGAAAGTCAAGCAAATCATGGGAAAGGAATTTCCTGATGATCCCTACGAGCAGTTATGGGGCGGGATCGGAGCCGTCTTCCAGAGCTGGAACGGGAGGCGTGCCGTGGCTTATAGACGCATAGAGGGCATCCCGGATGAATGGGGTACGGCGGTCAGCGTTCAGTCGATGGTCTTCGGTAATATGGGTGATAGAAGCGCGACCGGTGTTGCATTTACAAGGAACCCGGCTACAGGCGAGGATGTTTTTTATGGTGAATGGCTTGTCAATGCGCAGGGTGAAGATGTCGTAGCTGGTATTCGTACACCAAATCCGTTGAATGTTCTTAACAAAACGGATGATACCAAACACCTCAAGAGCCTCGAAGAAGCCATGCCCGGCTTGTATAATGAGTTGGCGGGGATTAGAAACAGGTTAGAGCAGCACTACAAGGACATGCAGGACATCGAGTTCACCATCCAGGAAGGTCGTCTGTGGATGCTCCAGACCCGTGTCGGCAAGCGCAATGGTCCCGCGGCAGTCAAAGCGGCTGTTGATATGCAGAAGCAAGGCCTCATCGATGAGGCTACGGCTGTACTGCGTGTGAGACCGGCGCAGCTGGATGAATTGTTGCATGATATGCTCGATCCGGCAGCAGAAAAAACAGCTCGTGTTCTCGCAAAGGGTTTGCCGGCAGGTCCCGGCGGAGGCAGCGGGCAGGTAGTTTTCACTGCCGAGGCCGCGGAAAAATGGGCAAAAACAGGTAAGAAAGTTATTCTCGTGCGCAGCGAGACATCTCCCGAAGATGTGCACGGCATGCACGTCGCCGAGGCGATACTGACCGCAAAAGGCGGTATGACGAGCCACGCAGCGCTAGTCGCCCGCGGATGGGGCAAGTGCTGCATTGTCGGCTGCTCAGCCCTAGATATCGATACGGGTAAGAAAATGATGAAGGTGGGCGGCAAAACTGTAAAAGAAGGTGACTGGATTTCACTCAACGGCTCCATTGGAAGGGTATACGATGGGAAAATTCCGACGGCAAAACCTGATCTGGAAGCCAATAAGGAATATACACAGCTGATGCAATGGGCGGATAAGTTCCGCAAGCTTGGTATTCGTACAAATGCCGACCGCCCGCAGGACGCCGCGCAGGCACGCGTGTTTGGTGCGGAAGGTATCGGGCTCACGCGTACAGAACACATGTTCTTTGGCCCGGAGCGCATCATGCCCATGCGTGAGATGATTATTGCCGAGAATGAAAAGGACCGCCGCAAAGCCGTCATGAAACTTTTGCCGTTTCAAAGAAAGGATTTCAAAGGTATCCTGGAGGCAATGCAGGGTCTGCCCGTGACTATTCGACTGCTTGACCCCCCGCTGCATGAGTTCGTGACTCTTGACGAAAAGCAAACCAAACAGTTGGCGAAACAGCTCGGCATCAAAGTAGAGAAGCTGAAGGCACGTATTGACTCTCTCCATGAACTGAATCCTATGCTCGGTCACCGCGGATGCCGCCTGGGCATTGCTTATCCGGAGATTACGGAAATGCAGGCCCGTGCTATTTTTGAGGCTGCTGCGGATTTAACAAAGAAGGGCATTAAGGTATTTCCTGAAGTCATGGTTCCCCTAGTTGGTTCTGCCGCTGAGTTTAATCATCAGGAGGCGATCATTCGCCGCATGGCTGCGTCGGTGATGGAAAAGAAGGGCGTGACGTTCGATTATCTCGTCGGTACCATGATAGAGATTCCAAGGGCGGCTTTAACGGCGGACGATATTGCCAAAACTGCCGAATTTTTCTCCTTCGGCACAAATGACTTGACACAGACCACTTTTGGTTTTTCAAGGGACGACATCGGTGGATTTCTTCCCATTTACATAGAAAAGAAAATACTTCCCGAAGACCCATTTCAAAGTCTGGACGAAACAGGGGTAGGTCAACTGGTCGAAATGGGTACCAGGAAGGGCCGTTCTACAAGGCCAAAACTCAAGGTAGGTATATGCGGTGAGCACGGCGGCGATCCCAGGTCAATTGACCTCTGTCATCGCGTCGGCATGGACTATGTATCCTGTTCGCCATTCCGCGTGCCTATCGCCCGGCTGGCAGCGGCACATGCTGCCCTCAATAATAAGTAAAACGGCAAACTTTTGTAGTGTGTCCAATGCTTTTTACATTTATTCTAAGGTCGTCATTCCCGCGAAAGCGGGAATCTAGAATATTCTAGGAGAGATGATGTGACAAAAAATACCGTCAAGACATTTTATGTGGACAAAGACGGAATGGTAACTTTCATCTGTCCGAAGTGCTATGAATCGCGAAGAGAATCCGCAACGCAGTATAAGGATCAAACTGAGACGATAAAGGTTGAGTGCAAGTGTTCTAATGTCTATGAGGTGCACGTCGAATTCAGAACAGCCTATAGAAAAGAAACATCCCTGGACGGTTTGTACTTCAGAACCAATGAATCGGGCGAGTGGGGAAAGATGATTATAAAGGACCTGTCCCTGGGGGGGTGCAGGTTTGAAACAGTGAAGACACACCTTTTAGAAAAGGGAGAGGTAATAAGAATCGAGTTTGTACTCGATGACGCCAGAAGCTCCACGATCAAGAAAAAGGCCATTGTCTTTGATATAGAAGGACGCAGCGTCGGCTGCAAATTTTCCCAGCCACCCGGCCATATTGATTCAGAGCTCGGGTTCTACCTTAGAAAACGCTGACCGGACGCGTCTATTTATTCGATAAAGGCCTCGTAGTTTACTTTCTGGGCAGTTTTCTTATGCTGTAGAAGGCTGATTTCCCAGGATAGACTGCCGCTTCGCCGAGCTGCTCTTCTATCCTTAAGAGCTGATTGTATTTTGCCAGCCTTTCACTTCTCGACACGGATCCGCTTTTAATCTGTCCGCAGTTTGCCGCGACCGCGACGTCAGCGATATAACTGTCTTCCGTTTCACCGGATCTGTGAGAAATGACTGTTGTGTATCCTGATTCTTTTGCCCTCTGGATGGTCTCCAGGGTTTCCGTCAGTGTGCCGATCTGGTTGAGTTTGATCAGGATGGAATTGGCAACACCAAGAGAAATTCCTTTTTCCAACCTTTTCTTATTTGTTACAAAGATATCATCCCCCACTATCTGAATCTTGTGGCCCAGTGCATCGGTGAGTACCTGCCATCCTTCCCAATCGTCCTCTGCCAGGCCGTCTTCAATAGATATAATGGGGTATTTTTTAACAAGGTCCTGATAGAACTTGACCATGTCTACGGCTGTCTTGTTGGGTTTCTTTTCGGCTGCCAGGACATATACCCCGTCCTTGAAAAAGGCGCTTGCCGCGGGATCAAGGGCGATGAAGAT
>DASPQI010000272.1:0-7777 GCA_035625045.1 Syntrophales bacterium
AATATAATAGTCTATACTGGCATCTCCCTCTTTGTATGTAAACAAAAAAGTAAAATCTTTGTTCCCCGGTTTTATTTCGGAATCAGAGTTGACAGCAATGATTTTGTGGCTTAGTGTTGGTGAAGCAGAGAACTTTTTCAAGAAAAGGAGTACCTCATCGGGTGTTGATGTTGTAGAAAATTCTTTGAAAGAGGCGGCAGCATCTTCGATTTCTCTCTGGAGTTCACTCTGCACCTTTTTTTTGACGGCGATATTTACATAGCTGTCCAAAACAAGGGTGGCTATTATTCCTATTAATAATGAAACCAACAGATATGAAATGGGACGCAACAGTTGTTTCAACATAGACAATCTCTACGTGCCCATAAAAAGTCCCGGATGGGAAAGCTTCTATATTTCTTACACATCTTGAAGAGAATTGGCAGCATCTCAATCATTGGCACTCTCGATGTTAGTAATCAGTTTGTTTTTTTTAATTTGCAATATAATTATTATGAATTTTATACCCGACTTATTACCATATATGAGCCATAATATTCATTTCCCTATTTTAATATTCTATTCACTTTTTAAGCTTGACGCCAATTTTTTTTTATGTATAACGAGAAAAACTTATTTTTTGATGCTAAATTTGAATTCATTTTTCGGAGAAATATAAATTATATGGAACCTCCCGGTTATGGAGGGATGATAATTGCCAGACTGTGGTTCCCGGTAAAAGGAAACCTACATCTTATCCCGGAAGTATTATAGCACCGATCTGTTAGCCCTTCATTTGCTGATTTCCGGGGTATATGTCTGAACCGGAAATTACCGTCACATCTCTTGCCTCCATCTCCATATTAACCTGACTATCTTAATCTTTCGATTGTTAGTCTTATCAGGGAAGATCATATTTCTTTTGATGGCGAGCATCTTATGTACTGGATAAGCAAGAGTATTCACATCATGAACCGCTGGCGTCGGCAGTTCATCATATTTTTGTCAGTTCTCGGCCCTGGCATTATTGTTATGGTTGCTGATAACGATGCAGGAGGAATCTCAACCTATGCCGTGACGGGTTCCAAGTACGGCTTTTCCCTGCTCTGGATGTTCATCATCCTCCTTCCCATGGCCTATTATGTCCAGGAGATGACGGTCCGTCTGGGAGCCGTCACCAAACGTGGACATGCGGAGGCAATTTTTGATGGATTCGGTCCTTTCTGGGGCTGGTTCTCTCTGATCGATCTAACTATCACGAACTGGCTCACACTGGTGACTGAGTATGTTGGAATGACGGCGGCAATGAGTCTTTTCGGAGTGCCACCATGGATAACTATTATTGCGGTTACAGCAATTCTTTTCGCAGTGATCGTTTCAGGACAATACTGGACTTTTGAAAAGATAACCCTTTTCTTTTGTTGCTTCAATCTCGTATACATTCCTGCAGCCCTCTGGGCCATGGAAACGCCAAATGCTCCAACATGGAATGAAGTATTTAAGGGGTTTTACCATCCTGATTTAGGAGGCTTAAACGCAGACCTGATCTTTATTATTCTGGCCAACATCGGAACAACCATTGCCCCTTGGATGCTTTTTTTCCAACAGAGTGCAGTGGTCGATAAAGGGTTGGATATTCATGATATCAAGTTTGGCAAATTGGAGACATTTGTTGGGTCACTTTCGACGTGTATAGTTGCCGTTTTCATTATTATTGCAACGGCTGCGGTTTTTTATTTTCACAAACCGCCAATTATCATTGAGGATGCCGCTCAGACAGCAGAAGCTATTGTACCTTTTCTGCCTGCCGTACAAGGTAATATGGCACGGAAACTTTTCGCCATCGGTCTTTTTGATGCCGGTTTCCTTGGCGCCCTTTGCATTTCACTGTCTACCTCATGGGCTGTAGGTGAAGTCTTCGGCTGGGCGCACTCCTTGAATAAAAAAGTCAAAGAAGCACCCTGGTTTTATCTTATCTATTTTATTATGCTGGTTACGTCCGGAGCGGTTGTTCTGATCCCTGGTGCTCCTTTAATCACTATTACGATGTTTGTACAGGTTGTTGCAGTAACATTGCTTCCGGCAGCGCTTGTTTTTCTACTTTTGCTTCTAAATGATAAATCCCTTATGGGCGCGCATGTCAATACTCATTGGGAAAACATTATGAACTGGTCGATTGTTCTTTTCGTCGTGATCATGTCGTCTTTAATGGGCATAAGTACACTTTTCCCGGAAATCTTTAAATAAACATGGAGGAGTAACACCATGGCGGAGATGAATCAAAAGTTAAAAATTCCAGACCTGCCCCGCGGGATTAGCACATATTATTTTATTTATTTTTCAGAACTCCTAAAGCGGCCGATCTGTGTTGGAAAGATCACAAGACGAATTGGTAAACTTACAGATATTGTCTTTGCTGTGGCCGAGCCTTATCCCGAAGCAGTTGGCATTTACATTGAGCATGGATGGGGTAAACCTACCACATTTATTCCTTGGGACAAAGTCCTCCGGATAGAGGATGATGCTATTTTTGTCCGACCGCCGGAGGATGATGAAGTCTATCCGCCTTTTGTTGATCAACCTGGTTGGATACTTCTGGATAAACATCTGATGGGACGAACGATTGTCGATATGGATGACAGGCGTGTGGAAGTAGTCAATGATGTACATCTCCTTGAAGCCAAAGGGCGGTTGCTTTTGGTACATGTGGATTTTTCTTTCAACGGTTTTCTGCGTCGCTGGGGACTGGGAAAACTTCACTGGATGAAAGACGACTTGATTTCCTGGAAATATGTTCAACCTCTGTCAGTTGAAGATGCTGTGTCGACGGATAAAGTATCTCTGTCGGTAACTCGTAGGCAGATTCATGAGCTTCCTAGTGAGGACCTCGCTGACATGTTGGAAGAACTGGGAAAAGAGGAAAAGGATGCCCTTTTTTCTGCTTTGGATTCTGAGAAGGCAGCTGAAACCCTGGCAGAAGCAGAGCCACGGACACAGCGTCAGATCATTGCTGCACTCCGCAAGGAGCGAGCCCAAAATATCTTTTCAGAAATGACCATTCCTCAATTAGCCGGATTATTTTCGGTGCTTCCCCATGATCATGTTTCGGAGTTTATGGAACTGCTCACCAAAGATCATGCGGATCGTGTTCGGGCTATTCTTTCCGAGCGGGAAGCTACTGCCAAAAGAATGATGTCTTCAGACTTCCTCACCATGCCGAAGGAGACAACCGTCGGTGAAGCCTTAGTAGAGGTCAGGCATTGTGGCATGGAGCCGGAAAGCATTTCTTATATATATGTGGTGAATGCGAACACTCGAAACCTGCTCGGAGTCATCGATTTACGTGAACTGGTTCTCGCGTCCGATCATCTGTCTCTTGGTGAGATTATGGTAACCCCTGTGGTAACAGCAGAAGAAGACGATGTTCAGGACGACCTATCTGAAATGTTCGCCAAATATCATTATCGGATGATACCGGTTGTGGATAGTAACGACGACATTATGGGTGTTATTCGTTACAACGACATTATGAAGGGTGTTGAGACCCGAGTTAAGATTTAAGGAGGATGCCATGCCACATGTGCAGATGACAAAAATGACCAAAATTGCGCTCTACTGTCTGAGGTTTTACTTAATCTTCCTGTTGATCCTGATTCTTGTTAAATTTGTAAAAACATTTTGATGGCTTTTAATCATTTTAACTAAGTCTGTCGATTGGTGAAAGTCTAAGATGAAATCTATGGAAAAACAGACAAATTTAATCTTCCTGGTATTGGGGATTTTTTTGTTATTCGGATGTAGTGAAGCTTCAAAGGATCTGAACTCAGCCCTTACTATTAAGGTCGAGGGCTCAAAAGGGCAATCATTTCGGGTTAATTATTCTATTATTGGAACAGGTGCAATATGTGGCCCGACGAATGTTTATGGCACTGTTCCGGCAGAGTATAGTGGAAAAGGATCAGCCGTGACATGCCATTTTCAAAAGACATCTCAGGAAGGATATCTAAGAGTAAAAATCCTAAAAAATGATAAACTGATTTCCCATTCTGAAACATCAATTCCGTATGGTGTCATTTCTTTAAAGAGCCTCCCTTAGCCACGAAAGAATAATTTATTTTTTTGTTTATTACGACTTGAAATGTGATATCGATGGTTCGAGTTAGAAAGACTACATTACAGGAAGAGCCAATCGGGTAGCCTGCCCTTCATAAGGGTGAACAGCGGATTTTCAATCGGTAATCAGATTCTCCGGCCTCATTGACAAAGAGGCTGTGTCACAATGTTATTGCGATGGAGTGATACGACTGAAGCAATCTCATAAAGCTTTTATGATACAAAGATTGCTACACTTTCTTTAGTACCCGGGCACTTCGCTCGGGGCTTCGGCTCACCGCAATGACAAAAGAAAATTGTGACGCAGTTCAAAGGGGGAATGAAGATTGTCACGATAATTTAAAGAAAATGTCGCGGCAATGAAACAAAGCACTGCTACAAAACCGTTGTGTTGTTTTATGACAAAGCGTCCGGTCATTGTGTTATTCATTTGTTTCGTCATTGCTACGGCTGTCTGTTCTTATTGGCTAACAAGTAATAAGGCACAGCGGACAATATTTTCATCGGCAATGGGAATCAGCGAAAAGGATGATTCTCTGGAATGGTTCAAAAGAAAGATAACAAGAAGACTGAAGGGGGTCGCACTTGTTGTACACGGTCTCAATCTAAGACCGGATCGGATGCTGCACATTGTCGTTGAGCTTAACAATGACGGTATAGATGTTCTGAACGTATCGCTGAGAGGCCATGGCAGGAACTATCTGGAGAGTGTGAATATCTCCCCAGAAGAAGCAAGGCTTGAATCATTTCGAAACGTCACATATGGGTTGTGGTCCGACGAGGTCTATAAGGCCTATTTGAAAGTAAGAGAAAGAGCTTCTAAAAAGAATGTCCCCGTCTTTTTTGTCGGCTATTCTCTCGGCGGTTTGCTGGGCTGTGATCTTCTCCTTTCGCATCCCGATGTGTTCTATGACAACATGGTTCTTTTTGCGCCGGCTTTGAACGTGACAACTGAAAGTTATCTTCTAAAGGCTCTGATGCCTTTCCCGAATATTGTTATTGATAGTTTGTCTCCAATATCCTATCGGACGAATGAAGGAACGCCTATGGCGGCCTACAAGGCCCTGTTTGAAGCAATCGAACATTTTGAAAAGAACACAGATGGTAGATTAAACATACCGACGGCTGTCTTTATTGATGAAGGGGATGAATTTATATCCTGCTCGAAGCTAAAAGAAATGATTGTCCAGAGAAACTTTGATCAATGGCAGATCCATACTTTGCGGAAAGACAACGATGTTGGAGAAAAAATCTCACATCATTTGATCATCAACAAAGATAGTGTCGGTGAAGATACGTGGAAACAGATCAAGAGTACTCTGAGAAAGCACTTGCAGGGCGGAGCTTGAACACGTCAGAAAAATGAGGAGCAAAAAAGTATGAAGATTCCGGATACACAAGTAATATTCAGCAAGTCCCTTCAGGGGATCGTCATTATACTGACTCTGTTCATTATCGTGGTACTTATTGTGGGTCTGCTCCAGACGCTCTACGAAATCAAGGAGTTTCTTTTCAAGCGGCCTATCGGTCAGTCTTTTAACGTCATTGTTGTCGATATCCTGACGTTTCTTGTAATCATTGAGTTGTTCCGAAGTTTCGTCGCTTATTTCGAAGTGCACCGCTTCCGCCTTAGCACAATGATCGATCCGGCGATCGTCTTCGTGATCCGGGAACTGATCGTTAAACTCTACGGGGAACATGATCTCGGATGGCAAAACATCGCCTCCTTCGGGTTTCTCCTGTTATGTCTTGGGATCATACGGAGTCTTGCGGTGAAATTCAGCCCCGGCGATGATACGGCGTCGTCCAAAACGTCTGCCACTTCTTCGTAAATTTCTTACTTAAGGCATGAGTCTTTAAACAGGAATTCCAAAGGTCAATATTCCAATATTAATGCATGTGAAATCTGTTGCAGGATTGTCTTGACATACATGGATACCTTTATCTATTATTAACTTATAAGGTCGGTGAATTTTATCAAAGCCGTTTCTTAAGTTTCAAACCGCAGCCTATTTATGCAACCACCCGGAAAGGAGGGAAATATGACGGCGATTCAAGAGTTGAAAACCTTCAAACTATTCCGTGGCCTGGACGATGGCGAGTTGAACAAAATAGCACCATTATGTCAGGAGAGAAACCTGAAGAAAGGCGCCTTCTGCTTTCAGCAGGGAGCACCGGCGAGCGAGCTGCATCTTTGCCGGAGCGGTAAAGTGGACATCGTTGTCAAACACTTCGAGGCCCCGACTATCTATGTAAAAATCCATACCGCCTCGAAGGGAGAAGCCTTCGGATGGTCAGCCCTAGTGGAACCATACCAATATACGGCATCAGCGATCTGCATGGAAGATACGGAGGAAATCTACCTGAGAAGGGCTGATCTGTTTAAGCTTTTTGATCAGTTTCCGCATATGGGCTACGCATTCATGAGGAATCTGGCGGCTCTTGTCGGGTTCAGGTTATCAGAATTCGAAAAGAGGCTGAGCAAGGATGTCGCGATGGACATGCGGAACGACTATGAATGGTAGTTCCAGTTACGCGTATTTTTTAAATCTATCATTTTTCAGGTTCTCTGCTTTAGTTGCTTGTATTCAGGGCGGAGGTGCTCCATCCGCCGCCGAGTGCTTGGATAAGTAAGACACTGGCAGTCATCTGGCGGTTAAAAATGCTAAGAGCGGTTATTTCATTGCTCAATAATGCCGTCTGGGCGATTATGACGTTAAGGTAATTGACTGTTCCCGCTTTGTACTGGTTCACGGCAATGTCCAAAGATTGCTGGGCCGCTCTCACAGCTTCCTCTTGTTTCATGGCTTCTTGCTTCAGAATGCGAAGCGCAGCTAGGTTATCTTCCACCGTCTGAAATGCCGTAAGTACTATCTGACGATAGGATGCTACGGCTGCGTCAAAGGCTGCCCGCGCTTGTTCAGTTTGAGCACTTCTTAATCCAGCATCAAAAATAGTTTCTGCTATTGCAGGTCCAATCGACCAGAACCGGCTCGGCCATGATAACCAATTGGAAAAATCGGAACTTTGAAAACCACCCGTTGCGCTCAGCGTAATGGTTGGGAAATAGGCGGCTATGGCCACGCCTATCTGGGCGTTTGCCGCTGCCATGAGACGCTCGGCAGCTGCTATATCAGGTCTGCGTTCAAGAAGTTCCGAGGGTACGCCGACAGGTATTTCAGGAGGGGTCAAATTTAGCGGTTTAACAGAAACAGAAAATATAGACGCGGGTTTACCGCATAGCAAAGCAATGGCATGTTCCATCTGCGAGCGCTGAACTTCGACGTCAATTGCTTGGGATTCGGTAGTCTTTAGCTGGGTTTCAGCCTGGAGCACATCTGCCTTGGCTGCCACACCACTTGCGTAACGGTTTTTCGTCAGTTCGAGAGTCTTTTGGTAGGCGACGACCGTTTCGTCGAGAAGCTTCTTTTGACCATCGAGGACACGCAATTGAAAATAATCTTGTGCTAGTGCGGCTTGGGTGCTCAGACGGGTAGCTTCAAGGTCTGCCGCACTTGCCTGGGCGCTTGCCACACCAGCTTCGACGAGGCGGCGAACCCGTCCCCAGACATCCAATTCCCAGGAGAAGGTGCCAGAGAACATGTAATTTGCTATCTGAGTCCCTGGTGAGACGGCGTAGTTGGACGAGACGAGAGAACGTGTGTATGATGCCCCTGCCGTAACC
>DASPQI010000273.1:0-5235 GCA_035625045.1 Syntrophales bacterium
GTGCCGGTAATAATTTCTTTGCAGGGAATTCTTGGACCTTATTCAACTTACTCTAACTGGTTTGGGTCCCTGTCACCTACACAGGTTCTTTTAAGTACTAGATTGCCTGAATTATTGATGGGTTTGGGTTTGCTATGGGGATATAAAGAAATCCGGAAGGCTGCAATCAGGGAAAGAGAAATGTGTAAATATACTGATGCCTTTTTGGGCCGGACCCAATGGGATGCCTCCTTGGCCCATATGCTCAACCCAAAAGCCAAATATTTTCATGTCGGTGAAATATTAAGAGAAGAATTCCTGCAATCGCAATGGGAAATATCAAAGATTAAGCGACATTCTATACTTTTTACCAATGCGGGCCATCCTAGACGTGGCACTGAAGTCCTTCTCGAGGCTATTAAAATTCTAAAACGTGATATCCCTGATATTCAGCTTAGACTCTCAGGGCACATAAGCCCTCGGAGCGGATATGGTCGTTTTTTCCGTAAGCTTATAAAAGAATCTGGCCTGGCAGATTGTGTCAATCTCCTTGGTTATTTAAATGCCTCAGAAATGGCCGAAGAGTTAACGGCAACTCACGTTTTTGCCATAGCCTCGTACATTGAGAATAGCCCTAACACTCTCGCCGAGGCCATGATGGTGGGTGTTCCTTGCGTTGCAAGTTATGTCGGTGGAATTCCAAGCATGATCGAGAACCGGCAAACGGGCTTGCTGTTTCCTGCTGGAGATGCCAATTGGCTGGCTGAATCTATACGGAGTGTATTCGAAGACGATCTTCTTGCCAGTCGTCTAGGCACTGAAGCCAGACAGGTCGCCCAGCAGAGGCATTGTCCGAATCTAGTTGTGTCTCAGCTTGTCGAAGCCTACCGGCAAGTTCTCCTGAATGTCAATATGCCATGAGACCGATAAATCGATCTTCAGTACCGCATCAATCAGAAAAGTTTTGGGCGCCTCAGAACCCCCTGGATGGATAGATGGAACGTTGTGATTTAAAAGATTGTTTGAAAGCCGACTTGTATAGATACGGTGGGGCAAAGGCTACCTGGTATTTTCTCAAGGCCCTTTCCCCTTCGATGCCTGAGTTTAGATATATTTATCTCTTGCGGCAGGCTTCGGTATTTCCCAAGTCCTCCATCAGAGGTTTTCTCTCTAGATTGCTGCTCCTCCACTACAGTTACAAATATGGGTTTCAGATACCACCCAATACCAGGATAGGGAAGGGGCTTTATATCGGCCACCGAGGTCCTGTTGTCATAAATGGCCGGGCGGAACTTGGGGATAATTGCACTCTCGGTCACATAGTGAATATCGGCCAGATGAATCGAGGTAAAAAAACGGGTTGTCCGAAGATCGGTAACAGGGTTTTTATCGGTGCCGGTGCTGTCGTAGTCGGGAAGATTGTTATAGGCGACAATGTTCTTATTGCGCCGAATGCCTTTGTAAATTTTGATGTGCCCGATAACTCAATCGTTATCGGAAATCCCGCGGTTGTCGAACCTCATGTTAATGCCACAGAAGGCTATGTAAATTATGTTCTTACGGAGAGTAACGAAACCTGAAGTTAAGCTGTCGTGGATTTAAGGTTTGCCTTGACATGAGAGAGTTAAACCGTGACAGTCTCCCCCATCTGGCGGAATGCTTACGCATCATTGTTATTAAGAAATGGTGCACGTTTTGGGCCCGATTGGGCGCGTACTGGTGGGGTGTGAACCTGGACCCTGATTGTGTGTTCCATGGGTGTCCTCGGTTCAGGCGGCATCCAGCCAGCCGGATCAAGATTGGTACCGGATGCAAGTTTAATTCTTCGCCTGTCTCCAATCTTATCGGTGTCAATCGTCCCTGCATCGTGTCGACGCTAAAGGAAGGCGCCCAGATTCACATAGGCCCCAATTGTGGCTTCAGCGGCACCGTTATCGGCTGTGCCTCTAAGATCGTTATCGAGGAAAATGTGCGGTGTGGCGCCAATACCCTGATTACCGATACGGATTGGCACCCGGATGATCTCCGCACGGGGCCAGATGCGCCGGTGACGATCGAGAAGGGTGTCTGGCTGGGGTTCAATGTCACTGTGCTCAAGGGCGTCACCATCGGGGCAAACACCTTGGTCGCCGCGGGAAGTGTTGTGACTCGTTCTTTGCCCGCCAATGTTGTGGCCGGCGGCGTGCCCGCGCAAGTCATCAGACATCTATTTGCGCATCAATAGGAGGATAAAGCGATCAAAAAGATCAATTTAGTCGTGACGGGAACATTCACCTACCCTCGGGGCATGGCAGGTACAAAGCGCATCCAGAATATGATCAATGCCCTGAAAGAATACCCTGACATATCAACCCGAGTTATCCTGCAGCGCCAATCTTCTCTAGACAACATGATCTCGGGTGTGCACGAGGGTACTCCCTATGAGACTGTCATGGGAGACCTCTTTCGGTCCAAGATGTTAGCAGCGCTGCCGATACTTTGTTACAGGACAATTGCCGCATTAAAAAGGGTTTTTCGGCCTGATCATAAGAATGTGGTCTATTTTTATGGTCCTTTGTTTTTAGAGAGCGTCGTACCCCTTATTTACGCCCAAAAACATGGATACAAGATCGTTTTTGATATTATTGAGGATTTCAGTCTGACAAATGAGGTATCCCTCTCTTTCTACCAATATGTGAGGAGCAACCTCTCGAGCCTAATTTCGTCACAAATCAAGAATCTATGTGCCGGGCTCATCGTCATCAGTTCATACCTGGAAGAAAAGAGCCGGAATCTTACTCAAGGCAAGGTGCCCATTCACTACCTGCCAATTTCTGTAGATCTGAATTTTTTCCCTGAGAAACAATATGGGATTACCTCAACTGTATCCCTTTTTTATGCGGGCAGCTTTGGCAAGAAGGATGGACTCCCCGTTCTGCTCGAGGCCTTCGACCGACTGGCAGGGTGTTATGAAAATCTTCGTCTGGTGCTTACGGGCCGTGGTGACCCGGAGGCAATGGGTAACTTTTTTGCCCGGCTAAAGAAATCGCCCTATAAAGACCGGATAGACTTCAAGGGTTATCTGGAAGAAAAGGACTACTATTCCTTATTAAATGACGTTGACATACCTTGCATGACCCGACTAGACCTTGGTTTTGCCCACGCCGGTTTTCCCTTCAAACTTGGTGAGTTTCTGGCTACCGGTAGGCCTGTCATTGCTTCTCGGGTTTCGGATGTTGATAGATTCCTTACGCACGGAGATAATGCGATGCTTGTCAAGGCTGGTTCAAGCAATGAAATATGTGAAGCTGTGGAGTTTCTTATTAATAATCCGCAATCTGCCGCGTCCATAGGCAGGCGCGGACGTGAAGTAGCCAAATCGTTTTTTGATTATAAAAAGCAGGGTAAGGCGCTATTCACCTTTCTTGAAAACTTGTGAGTACATGTAATGCGAGGTCGTGGCTAATTGAAGGTGAAAGTGGTAAATCGGATTTCAGCCAACGGTGCGGCTCCCGGAAACGTTTTGATTTTGAAAGAAAGAATGGCTGCTATACGGGCAAGGATTTCCCCCGACCGCCAAACAATCCGGTCTGTTGCTGCTTTAATGAGCAGCAACATTGCGGTGTCGGCCCTCACCGCCATTGGTGGCCTGTTAGTAGCCCGTTTTCTTGGGCCTAAGGAGAACGGAGCATTCCGTGCCTATACCATCCCGTTAACCTATCTAATATTCCTTCACCTTGGTACATGGGACGGACTCTGGCGCCAGATTCCATATTACGTCGGTAAGGAAAAGCCGGAGCAGGTTGACGCCCTTGCCTCCGCAGCCGGGGCTTTCAATCTTTTTCTGTCATTTGTTGTTTCTTTCGGGTTTATATGCTGCGCCTCCTACAGTTTAGTTCACCATGATCTCTATGGCGTTTTTGGTTGGCTCTCTCAAGCCTTCTTTTGCTGGGGAGTTTTTTATGGGGGCTATCTCACTTCAACCTACCGCACTCTTCATCATTTTGCCGCCTTGGCCAGGATTCAGGCGGCTCAGGCAATACTCGCTTTTGGGTTGGTGTTCTCCCTACCGTTCCTGGGGTTCTATGGCCTCTGTGCCCGTGTGGCCTTACCGTCGTTCCTGGCAGTCTATCTTTACCACCGAATCCGGCCGCTCAAGGTAAGCTATCGCTTCGATATCAAAACTTTACGGGCGCTTATCAAGATAGGCCTTCCTTTAAGTTTTTGGGGAAATCTTTATACATCCGTTTGGATAGCAACCGAAAGCGCCTTGGTGCTTTCCCTGAGCGGTGTATCAGCCCTGGGGCTATTTGCGGTTGCAGCAGTTATGAGGGCGGGAGTGAACTCTTTGCCTCAGGCAATCTGGCAGGTTCTGACCCCGCGTGTCGTCACCGCCTTCGCACGGGATGGAAGCGTTCGTAACGCTAATGCGCGGATTATGTGGGTGGCTGCCGGGTTCACGGGAGTGATGATATTGTTCGCTTGCACAGGTTCATTTTTATTGGAGCTGTTCGTTCCTTATTTCATCCCAAAATATGTTGCCGGTATACCGGTAATGAAGGTTTGTCTGTGGTTTCCGGTTGTTGAGGCCGCGTTCCTGCCGATTAACACCCTTTTCGCTACAGGCAGGCCGTGGCTTTATGGCCGCAGCGTTATTGCCGGAATTATAGTTTTTCCTTTATCGACCTATTTGTTATTACCCGTGCTTGGAGGCCTTCTCGCGGTTGCAGTAGGATCTTTGCTTGGTAGAATTGCCAGAACCTTGGCCGCTTATTTTGACCTGATTGCTTTGACGAGACAAGAAACCTGAGGTTCGAGAATGAAAGGGTTGCGCCGGCCGTGAATGAGCTGAATGAGCCTTCCAGCGCCCTGGATAAAAAACCCACTCCTGAATTTCCCGAGGTTCAGGGGAGAACCTCTGTTTTTGCCTTTTTTCTGGGGATGGCAATCATTCTTGCCTCCATCGCTCTCGGGAAATCGTACACGTTCGCTTTCGCTTTTTTGATTATTTCTGTTTTTTTTACCTTCCGATGGCGGATGGCTCCCCGCCCTTGGATTTTTCTGGTTTCCACAGTAGCGTCAACCCCAATAACAACATCATTCAGATACCAGGTTACCTGCATTGTCGTATTTGCTGTTTGGTTTACCATCTTTGACCCAAGGTATCTATTTAAGCTTCCCAAATGGATCTATCTAGTATTTTTTCTGGCCCTGTATGCTTTTGTTTTTAGTTCCGTGAACTGGATCGGTGTTGATTTTCCAATTAATATATTGCGA
>DASPQI010000274.1:0-9913 GCA_035625045.1 Syntrophales bacterium
CGGATGATTGGCATCATAGGTTGATTTCCACCCGGAATCACAGGATGCAGATGAACTCCATTCCTCGGGATAGGCCCCGTCACCTTCCGACATTATCAACATTGTATGCCAATCAGATGGTTGCTTCTGTGTGCCACTACCGGTGCCTAGCCAGACATCATTTACAGATACCGGCCCATCGACAAAGTACTGGTGAAGGAGCGACGAGGGATCAGTGGTATGGGCCATGTTCACTAACTTTGGAAGCATGTTCGGCGGGATGAAGCTCCAATCCTCAGTAAGATCTCTTGTTCTGAAGGCATGCAGCTGGCCGTCATTCGCCCCGGTTACAATAATCCGATTATAATTAGCTGAAGTACGGGGATTGTCATTCCGAAACTTTGCAAAGGCGCCATTCTGATCTCGGATATCATCGAAATATAGGTTCGGCGTTCCTACTGTGATTGGCGGCGATTTGAATATATCACCCAGCTTGAATATAGAACTAGCGGCGCATGGAACCGAACTAGGTGTGCAGTCCGGATTGAGGGGATTTAACGCTGTACCGGGATCTCCCCGGACATAGCCGATTACATTAGTAACTTGGGTGCCAGTGCTGACGCCCAAATTGCTCGTACCAATATTTGCTGCCGAAAAAGGCGTCAGATTGGAGGGGTTGGCTGTACATAAGATACAGGTATACATATTCCGCGGCGGCGGGCCTGAGGAATTATCTACTGTCTGCTGGAGTACGGGTCCTGCATCCACCTGCATGGCGCCTATCGACCCGTCAGTGTTGATCTGATACTTCTTCAGGTGCCCGAGCCAGAAGGGGGCACTCTGTATGGGTTCGAAGCTGGCCTGATATAGGAAATTTTCGTCCGTTGTCCTTTGTGCCTGAACCGAGGGTTGGGTGAAGCTATATGTCGCCTGACGGATAACGTTCATGGCACTTTTCAACGCCTGACGCAGCGTCTTGGAGTCAGTTGCCATAAACGAATATCCTGACAAACTCAAAAATCCGGGGTCATTAGAATTAGCCTCATAGTTCTGGACCGCAGTACTACCGTTACATGCTGGGGGTGTTGAAGAACTTGAATACGTTTGACCATCATTAAAACAGCATGCCGTCTGGGTGTTTCCAGCTGCCTCTTTATAACAGCTACCATTCACGCCGCTCGGATAGCACGCAGCCGGGTTATTGGTTATATTGCAGCAAGCGGAAGTCACCGCGGGACTCGCATTGCAGCCCGTAGGGAGATTATAGGGGGGGGGGCCACCAACGGGAATTCCAGAGGGGATTACATTAGGATTCTGCGTCCCTCCATAATATGCCATCCAGTTCATGGTATTAGACTCATAGGGGGCCACAACACTACTGCTACCTAACATGATGGTAAAGAGCTGATAGCCAGCGTCACCCAACTGTTTCGCCGCGGCCACAACCTCCCGCCTGTTCATATAACGGTAATTATCGTTGGGATATTGGTAACCACCGCCGCCGCACTCGGAACCGCTGCTGGTACAGGCAAACGTATCATCGCCGTCAGTAATCAGGATCACGAAGTTTTTCCGGCATGCCGCGGAAGGGTCCTGGGCCTTGTACGAATCAAGATAAGTTTTGGCTTGCTTAAGGGCCGTTGCCAGAGGCGTCCCGCCATTGGCGTTGGCGCCGCTTACGCAAGTCTGAGCGCCGCAGGTTGTACCATCAATAACCTGGCAACTCGTATTGTTCGCACAGTAAATGGTGCTGTAATGGGTCCCTAAGTTTTTTACTACCTTGATGCACGCCGTGTTGGTAGAATCTTGGCAATTCCAATAATTCATGTAGCCTATCCCGACATCAAGGGCGGCTTCATCTGCCGAAGTTATTGTACCGCTATTGGTGGCATTGAGGATGGCGAAAATTGTCCGGCGGGCAATACCGATCTTGCTGCAGTCCACGTTGCATGTGCTCTTAGAAGAACTGCAAAATCCGCCACTGCATCCAGATCCGGCGCAGTTCGTGGTATCTGCCGTGCAGCCGCTGCTGGGAGACCCATACGTATATGAAGCATTTCCATCGGGTCTCCAGGCCATGCTTCCTGACAAATCTAGTAGGATAAGGGCGTTAGGGTTTGTCACCGAAGTAAACAATGCTGCCTCTCCCGGAAGCGGTCCCTGAGCGAACGAAACCCCAGGAAATGACAGGATACATAAGATTACACATATTACGACACCTGTATACATCTTTACGATTTTCATATAATCTCCTTCAACAACAAATGTTATGCTTTTGACCCCATAATTTACATATTTCCTGCACATGATTAATCTTTACTTGTAACCTGTAGGTGTTCCGGTAGGACCGCCAGCATTACCGCTAACAGCTCCTATACCTACAGATACCGTTGCTTGAGTTCCGTATTCAGTATTCGTTCCGGATATGACAACCGTGTATCTCTTCAATGAAAAATCACTAAAACCGGCAAGCGAAACATATTCGGGGTTCCTGGCAGGAACCTGTGCTACACTAATGTTATAAAAAGATTTATTATCCGCTCTTTCGACTTGCCCCGTATAGGCAGACGGGTTGCTCCGAACAAAATTTTGTATGAGCATTTGAATGCCCTCTTCCACTGCCTCAAGTGACCTCTTATCACCGACTACCTTTACACTAATCCTGATGTCCTGGGTCGATAGACCAAAAACCAACATCCCCACGGCAAGAAGGATCAGGCAGGCCATAATTGCTGCAATAAGGGCAAACCCCTTTTCAGAGCTTTTCACCAGCAATGCTTTTGTCTTTATATGTTTGTACATATTGTGCCTCGAAAATCAATAAACTACGTAATTATGGTTTCTAAGAATTTCACGGGTTGTATAGATCATCGTCCGTTTCTGTCCCGTGTCCGGATTGATCTCAGCCGTTTCCACGGCCAGGGTGATCTCTATCATTCTTACATTCGGGATCTGGGCGGGTAAGCCGCCTGGAGAGCCGTCGGGTGGAAGGAGATTTCCTTGCCCGTCGAAGTAACGGAATACCGGAATCTGCGGATTCATATCGGCATTGATAACCCTCACGGTGAGGGGATTCCCGCTAGCTACTCTATCACCGAGGAAGGCCTGCGGGATGCCGCAATTTCCTTGGCCCGAACTTGCTGTTCTCGTAATGTACCGGTTGCCTGATGCATAAGTGCCGTTCGCCACATAGTTGTAACTGATAATTTCATTGGGTTCCGTAAGAGCCCCCTGACCATCGCCATTCATACCATCAGATATATCCATTTCCACGGTAATGGAATTTGCCGTTGCTTCCTGCAGACCGTGGTACAGCATATTTGCAGATGGATTAACACAACTACTTATACCACCACCTGCTACCGCATTACCAACCCACATATTGTGATTAAACGTTGGATTGTAGGATACCATCCTGATTTCCATTGCCATAATTTCCAGGGCGCTACGCACATCCTGCTGGGCTGGAACCTTTTGCTCTATGCCTCCGGATGATTTCAGCCCTGACTCGATCGCCGTACCAATTGCCAAAATCATAACCATCGAAATAAAAGTGGCTGCCAATATCTCAGCAAGTGTAAATCCTCTGTTATTATTCATAAAGCTTAACCTATCAAATACCCGCCGGCAAAGGAATTGGCAGGGTAAATGTATTATTATTACAAGCCACCGGCAATTGTGGAAATCTATAAGCTTCCTGTCTTGACACAACCAAACTTTCTGAGAGATTTCTGTAATTAGACTGCAGTTGGTCAAGCCAAGTAACCGTCACTGTTACTGTCCATTGATAGGGAATAACAGGACCGGGGTTAATGACCGTATCCACTGTATAGGATGCATCGCCCGATGCGAATGACGGTCCCTGTTCATTTACCACACCACTGACATTAATTATCTGCTGCGGCCAGGCATTGGGAACCTGGTTGCAGGGATTCATGATCCATGCCTCTCTGGTTTCGAGTGCTCTACGCAATATCCCCGCACCCCTGCCGAGATAATCTGACTTTCCCACCACTCGCCATGCCGACGGCTGCATCGAGTAAATGGCACAAATGCCAACTGCAACCAGAAATACGGCAAGAACTACCTCAACGAGACCGATACCTCGGCTATTGCATATTAAACGTGACATACGTCCTTCCTGTTGATGAAACCTGAACTGTGGCTAAAGAACCTCTCATGTTGGTTAATATAACACCGTCGCCAGGTGGCGGATTCCCCAAAGGGGAAATAATGCCCCTCGGACTAAAATTAACCGTTTGATTAGTAGGCGCACCGAAAGCAGCACTGAAAACTGTAATATCTGTTTCAAACTCTAAGAGAGACTTGACAACTTGAGAAGCAGGAACCACAACCCCGCCAACAAGATATTGTATAGTATAACCGTTTCCGCCATTAGTAAAAATTATTTGATATACATTACCCTCAGCAATAGCCCTTTCCTTGCAAATAGCAAAATCCGATTCAACATATCTGGCTGCTGCCCGGAGATTTTTGTTTACAGTGTATGCCTTAAAATTTAACGCCATGATAAAGAAAAGTGACGCAATTAACACAATAACGATGATCAGCTCAATGAGTGAGAATCCTTTGCAATATCGCATATATCACTTCTTACCATCGATAAACTCTACCAGTTCCGCCTCGGGCATAGCCCCTTCCCTGAGTCTTCCATCGGGGAGTATCAGTGCAGGAGTCCCCGATATACCGAACGATGAGGCAAGCTTTATGGAGTTGTCAATTTCATCGGTTGTGCACTCTGTCTTGGGTATCTCCTTCTTTTCGAAGTTGTCCTCAAGCATCTTCAGGGACTTATTGCAAACTATGCTTTTTGCCTTCCAATAGGCATCCTTATGGAATACTAAAGGGAAGAACTTGATATAAAAGGCTATGTCCTTCCTTTTCGCGACGATCTGTTTCATGGTCTGATGTAGTTGCCCGCAATATGGACAATCCGGATCGGTAAATACAACGACCTTCTTAGAAGCGTCACTACTACCCATTATGAGGGCATTATCCAGAGGTATTTTCGCTATATCTATCCTTTTTTTATCTTGAAACCCCCTGATGCTCTCCTGCGTCTTGTTAGACATATTGTCGACTTCTACCAGAGAACCAAAGATCATAAACTTCTTATCCAAGGCGAGATAAAAAACCCCTATCCGTCCCGTATTGTCGATGGCGACTTCACAAAACCCTTCAATAGGACTCTCCGTGATGCTCAACACTTTTGCCTCGGGGGCGTTAAGTTTCGTCAAAATGTCTTTAATCCCCTGACGGCCGAGGGTGACGCATCCGTTCTTTCCCTGGTTATTGTCTATTCCAAAAGTAAGACCATATTCTGAATAAATGGCCGTTATTAGCAACGTGCATAATAGGCTTACTATAATGAGAAATAAATCCTTTTTTATCAAAATATCCTCCCTGCCAATCCTTATGAAGAATGTTTTTCTATCTCACACTTTAAGCAGGAAATCAAATAAATCGACCCTATATAAAATAAATAGCTTGTTGTTATGGGCGGCAGGGTTTCATGACGGTAAATCGCTGGCATATAATAAAGGCGCCTTGATCAACACCGACACGGGGAGGAATTTTAATAGTCCGGCAACCCTGCTACCATATCCACCTCATGGACTTAGGTCAGTAGCTTTACGTCCCGTCTTTTCAGACAGTTTGCCTTTTTCAGGACTTTTTTAATTTCAAAGAAATTTGGTTTTACCCTGAGATATTCTCATTCCTTCCACAGTATTATATCGGAGCGAATAATAAAAACTTTAGGAAAAGGATACTAAAAAAACCAAGTATATCAAATAAATTATAAGCAATTAATATACCATATCATGAGGATATGCGCCCTATTGCAAAAATGGCAGCTGCATCGCTTTTGATAACGATTAATTAGATGTTTTATTTTTTATCAAAACAAAAGAAATATTCTTGCATAGTAAGTAAAAAACATGTTATTTTCACCGATCATTGGTAAAAATTACTTAAATAATTCTCATTTACCAGTATTTATTTAACATATTTTTACTTATCAGAAAAATATAGCGGTTGCATTAATCCAAAAAGATGAACCCTGGAAGAACCTCCAGGGTTTATCTTTTTACAATCAGGAATTTACCGTTCATATCTACGAAAGGCTTCTTGTAACGATCCTGCCCTTTATCTTCTCATAGATAGAAGCGGGTATAATTTTCTTTGTTTTGAGATCTTCCTTATTTTTATACGGACGGTTGTCGATGATCTTTTGCGCTAGTGAATCATCAATACTTGGCAGGGTCATGAGCAGGTCTTTAGATGCCGTATTGATATTGACATATTGCACTTGATCTGTTTGAACTATGTTTTTTGCATCCGCTGCAAAACAGCCAGTGTTGATAAATGTGAGTGCTAGACTTATTACCAAAATACCCCATAAAGCCTTCTTCATATTTTATTCTCCTTTCCAATTTAATTGGCGGTACTATATCATATTATTTAATTATTGTAAAAATAGACTTATCCCTCGGAAATCCTACCTTAAATTTTTCTTTTCTACTGCTTGGCTCGATTTTCTATCTTTCGCCCTTCTCCTCGCATTCACCCCTTCTCTCAAGCACTTCTCTTCTTTTTCCCAGAGTTTCACCCCGTCTTTCAATTATCTCCCCTTTTCTTTCCAGACGCTCTCCCGGTGCACACTGGACAAACACGAAGGGCGTGACTATTAGAAAATTGAAATTATAATGAACAAGATAATTTTTTTTATAGCTTTATCTTCATGTAAGATTTTTTAACGTGAAATGTTTCAGGATTAAAGTTTGGGATTTCCTGGCTGCTTCATTTCACTGCTAGGTGGAAGGAACAGCAAAGGACATGCCAAACAGAAAATTTATGGGAAATCTAGCTAAAACAGTAAGTTAAGCAATTCAGAGAAAATCCCATATATCTGTTTATTGGGGAATTAGAACCATTTCGTTGGAATTTTGCCCACTTTTAATGGAATGAAAAACAGAAAAGATAAGGACGAAAAAAGGCAAAACTCTCATTTAAATTGTGGTACAAATTAAAAGGCAGGTTAGTTGTGCCAATTTGAAAATGCCAAAATTTTACGAAAACTGATCATGAGATATGAAAAAGATAAATGCAGTGGGCACACGGTAACCGAGGCAAAAGCCACAGACAAAGAAGCTCCGGTCCTAAAGGACATTCCGTATTCCAACCGTCTGCGCAAGCAGATCATTAAAGTTGCGAAGCTCCATACGGAAGAAGATTGAGCGCATCCGGGATCATGACCACAAAAAGAACGCCTCGTTAGTTGCCTCCGGGTACAGGCGTGTCGCCGTGGAAGAACACCCGGTGGTATCCGTGATCAGGAAACGGAAGCTCTGGCTAAGCTGGCATCAGACAGGACCATCCACAAACAGAAGTTGGTGCTGAAGAGCAGGCCGGTGGAGAGATATATAGAAGCCCCGAACCGGACGGAAAGCAGGGGCAACATCCAGGCATGCACCTGCGGGGTGCTGGCGCTAAAGGGGCTGAAGGACAGTGTACATATTTGCCATATATGCGGTCCAGCTACGAAACAGGACTATGTGTCAGCCAATGGGATGTCGATAATAGCGTTTGGACATGAAAGCCTGACGCTGTCTAAACAGAAGGAGGCCAGGGAGGTCTCCTATAGACGTGGAGAGTACAAAGCACTGAGAGGCGAGACCCGCATGCATAACCAGATAAAGCCGGTACTGCCGTGTGAGCCGTTTCCTTTTTCCCGCCGGAAGGCGTAAAGAGCGGAACCCGAGAAGTTATTGAGAGGACTCATCCGAATTTATTCGGGGGAGGATGTCACAAGAGAAAAAAGTGGGGATCATATTGATGCCGAGAGTTACCCATAGCCGCACCTGCCTTACTTCCGGAGGTCAGCAGGTGCAATTGTGGATAACACAGAAGAAGAAAAAAATAAAGAACTTATATCAGCAAAGCTGAGACAAAAATTTACAAGGCCTATCATCCAGCAATATGGCAATTCTTCTGCCGATTCTTCATAATAAGAATATCGTTTATTTCTAATAAAAAGAGTGGATTTCTTACTTGACACACCATAGGTGCTGTGTTACAGCTCTCAGCGGTTTAGGACTTCTGTGGGAAAAATCATCAAGATTTAAGATACATAAGCATATGGACAACAGTGCCATTAAAGAAAGAGAATCGTTTCTTTCTAAGGCGGAAGCCTATATAGATCGGAATCTTTACAAAGAAGCTATGCAAATAGCTGAATCCTGGCTCGATCGTTTTCCGACCGATGCTGATGCTCATATTATCCGCTGTCACGCATTGCTGAGGATGGGAAATCTCGAAAAGGTTCATGAGATTCTCAATGATGTGGAAAATATGGTGCTTCAGCTGTCCCGCATATATAATCGCGTAGGAGATCTCTGCCTGAAAGGTGGACTGACCCGAGAGGCGATAAAATTTTATCAGAAGTTTGTCTCGCTCAACCCCGAATCACCAATCACAAAAGATGTATCAGAAAAAATCAGCGCGCTCATATCAATAGTAGATGCATCCAGTAGAATCAATCAAAAGGAGTACAGCGATAGTGATCATGTCGCATCTGATTTTTATACCACAACCCTAGATGAACTTTATATGACGCGGGGCCACATTGACATGGCTGCTGATGTTCTCACTGAGATACTTAGAAGAGAGCCAGACAATGAACTTGTTGCAGCAAGGTTAAAAGAGATAAGAGCGATGCAAGATGACAGGATAAGAGGAGAAACATCTATACTTATATCGCAAAACGAGAAGGTTGTTCAAGAACTTACAAGGTGGCTTAAGAATATTGACAGGTTAAAAAGCTATGCACCTTAACTCTCCGGTGCCTCCTGAGAGGATATCTAAGATTCAACTGAAACTCCAAGACCTGCATATAGGTGCATTGATCTTTCTCGATATAAAGAATATTCGCTATTTGACAGGTTTTACAGGCAGTGACGGGGCTCTCATGATAGGAGAAAAACAAAAGTTGCTCCTCGTTGACGGCCGT
Organism: Syntrophales bacterium; assembly: GCA_035625045.1. Classification (GTDB taxonomy): domain Bacteria; phylum Desulfobacterota; class Syntrophia; order Syntrophales; family UBA2185; genus DATKLL01. The sequence continues at coordinate 9,011 of DASPQI010000274.1, forward strand.
TATACAAATCAGGCAAAAAAAGACGTTGGGGACGTAGAGGTTGTTGAATATCAGGAAAAGATAGATGGAATTGAGGCTATCCTGTCTGACGGTAGAGTGAAATCTGTAGGGTTCGAATCATCGGCAATGAACGTAAACAGCTATTTGAAACTGAAGGAGAAGTTAAAAACAGTTGCTTTGAACCCGATAACTGACGAAATCAATGCCATCAGGGCCATCAAAGATGAGGAAGAAATAGCCCGTATTAGAAACGCTGCAGAGATATCATTTCAGGCTCTAACTGCCGTTTGCAACCTCATAAAGCCCGGAGTAAAAGAAAAGGATATCGCCATAGAGCTGGATTTTCGTATCAGGAAATGCGGCGCGGAACTGGTCTCCTTTCCAACTATTGTGGCAACAGGAGCGAATTCAGCAAAGCCGCATGCAGCCCCTGGATCGCGTGAGATTGAAAATGGTGATATCGTAATGATTGATTACGGAGCCGTATATCATGGTTATAATTCTGATGAAACCTGTACATTCATCGTTGGTCGTGCTAATAAAAAACAAAAAGAAGTATACTCATTGGTCAAGCAAGCTCACGACAGGGCAATAGAAGCCATTAAACCCGGCATACAATGCCGAGAAATTGACCGCATAGCTAGATCTTGCATTGAAGGCGGAAATCTGGGTAAATTTTTTTCGCATGGCACCGGCCATGGTGTTGGTCTCGATGTTCATGAAGCGCCGCGAATAGCGGACAAATCAGTAAATATCCTTGAAACGGGAATGGTCATAACCATAGAACCCGGCGTCTATATACCTGACCTTTGGGGCATCCGTATCGAGGATATGGTATTAGTTAAAGAAGGCGGGAGTGAGATCCTCACAAAAGTACCAAAGAACCTCACGATACTGCATTGA
>DASPQI010000275.1:0-3586 GCA_035625045.1 Syntrophales bacterium
GGTCTTGAACGGGCGAGGCAGCTGCTCCATATTTTTCCTTAATCACCCGGACGGGGAGAAAATTCCAGAAAAGCAAGGATGATTGTCTTCCTTTGTTGAGGTTTAGATTGATAGTGGCGGTTTTAAGTCCCCCTTTGAAAAGGCGAATATATACTTGACATAACACAAACCAGTGGTTATAATGAGTTCGTAAGGAGTTGAGAGCCATGAACGCAGACCTCACGAACCCAATTTTTAACGATGAAGAAGCCGCCAGAAGGCACCTGGAATTTTTGCGCTGGCCTAATGGCCCTTTTTGCCCTCATTGCGGCGAACCCGAGAAAGTCACCAAAATTCGAGGCAAAAGCCACCGCCCAGGACTTTATGTGTGCAAAAGTTGCCGCCAGCATTTTACGGTAACAGTGGGAACCATCATTGAGGATTCCCATATCAAACTGCACAAATGGCTTTTGGCTTTCCACTTGATGACTTCGAGTAAAAAGGGCATGAGTGCCCTGCAACTTTCCAGGCTCCTTGATATTACCTATAAGTCGGCTTGGTTTATGGGCCACAGAATCAGAGAAGCGATGAAACCTGAAAATGGCGGGCAGCTTGGAAGGCATGGCCCGGTTGAGGCCGATGAAACCTTTATTGGCACTAAACCCGGAGCCAAGAAACGCCGTGGCTATGCCCACAAAAACGCGGTCTTTTCCCTGGTGGAGCGCAACGGTGAGATCCGCTCCTTTCATGTTGCCAATATCACCGCCGACACCTTGAAGCCAATCCTGAAAGAGCAGGTCAATCCCGAAGCTCACCTTATGACCGATGATGCCGGACAATACAGGCTCATTGGGCCGGAATTTGCCAAACATGAGGTTGTGGCCCATAGCACCGGCGAATATGTCAGAGATGATGTTCACACTAATACGGCTGAGGGCTTTTTCAGCATCTTCAAACGCGGCATTTATGGGGTTTATCAGCATGTAAGCCCTTGTCACCTGCACCGTTACACTACTGAATTTGACTTCCGTTTTAATCACCGTTCCAGGCTCGGCTTTAATGACTTTCAGCGTGCTACTGAGGCCCTCAAAGGCATTACCGGCAAGCGCCTTACCTATCGGCGGATTGATCAAAAAACCCAATGATGAAGAATAATTCCATGGCTTCTCATTCTACCTTGTGCTATGGTGATTTTTGCCCGAATCCCCATATACAAGAAGGAAACGAGAAGCCATGGCTACCAAGTATTATATGGTTCTTGACGATTACCAAGATCATGCACTCGCACTTGGTCTCATGCTTGGACATTGGGGCGAATTTGAAACATGCCTTATGAGAATGATGGAGTTTCTGTTTCAAATCCCCCATGACCATGTTAATCATCATAAAACTGATTTCGTTTATAAAGAATTTGTTAGTATAAAAAGTAAAATTACACTTCTTGAAAGATTAAATCGCTGGTTTGTGGAAGACAAACCTCTTATGGAGGAAATCAAAAAGCTGTTGTCTAAAGCAAGGACAATCAACAAAGAAAGAAATAATTATGTTCATGCCCGATGGATTTCCTATGCTGGTTATGGAGAGACTTCAAATAAATTAATTAGAATAAGCCTTGCATCTCCAAGTAATATAAATGAACTATATAAGCCAACAAAACATGTTACTCCTCAAGATATTTTGAATTTTTCGGAAGAAATTGTAAAACTTTCCTTATCTTTTCAGGAGTTGTTAGACCGAGTTCTACCATCTGCGACAATATAACCCTGATGATAGCTTCATCGGCATAGGGCATGCCATATTCATAATCATTGAGGTGAGCATAAAAAACAGAATTTGCCTTCTCCAATAAGACTTTGGTTTTCGCTCTAAGGGAATCATCTCCGGCCATTATGGGTTTAGTTTTTTTCATAAGCTGACCTATTCTATAAACATGGGAGGACTTATGAGGATTAAACTGATAGAGGACTTAATCATTTTCCCTTCTTTTTCTTCTTTTTTGGCTTCGGCGGCGTTTCCAAAACCCGCCTCGCAATATCATCAGGGGTAAACTTTGTAAAATCTATCTCTGGCTCTTTCGATTCTTTGGGCTTTTTGGGTTGTATGCTCCTTTTCATAAATATCCAATCCTTATTCAGTAGAATAATCAATTTCCATTGGAGTATGGACAGTTGTTGTGATAAAAGTTTTGCCATTTTCATGAAAAATTATTTCAGAGGTAAAAAAGGGTACTGGTTCATTAAGTCCATATCTATTCGCTTGAGAAGCGAAAAACATTGTTCCTTTATAATTTATAAATCTTATCATTATGCCAATTGGTATTCTACGAATGCCTTGAAGTTTCAGGGCTTTTAAATATGTTTCTAAATCAAAATATTCTATAATGTTGGTAACCCATATTTCGCCAGGCACTAACTCTTTGGGAAGGTTTGGTTTCTGTAGAAAAGAATCGTCAATTGCTTCAAACTTGATAAGACTTTCAAAATAATTATCCGCAAGAACAGTATTTGGATTATTAATTCTTAAGATGGTATCTCTGTCAGCAGTTACAAGATAAGCAAGGTCGATAATAACATGTCTATTGCTATCGTTTGTAAAACTAACCCTCATATCTAAATAACTAGGTTTATTCGGATTCAACCCTAATGAAGATACAAAAATTCTTGACGATGTTCCTTTTTTGGCTATTGGCGGTGGTTCTTAAATTGATGAACGGACAACCACAATTTGTTCTGATTTTGGAACCCCCGAAGGTAGTTTGGCGATTTTGACTGGAAACTTATGCTTTGTTGATAAGGCCACAATCTTATAAGGGGACCCTGGCAGACTATCTGGATTACCAAAAACACATTCGACTTGCCAAGAATTATCGCTTGTGTAATAAGCATCACTTTGCCTGTACCACATATCGTCTCCAGAGTAAATTAATACCCGAATTGGAGATTTCGATATGTTTACTGTACCGCTCACAGTCTCTCGATAATGGACTATGCTACCATTTCTGTGGCTCAAAATTTCTATGGAGGGAAGGCTTTCTGACTTTGTCGGTTCGCTTTTTTTAACCAGTTTAAGCCAATTGATCCACAATAACCATGCTATCCCTACAATTAATATAATAATAGGGAACCAAGGGGCTGAGACAATAGCTGTGATCTTGGAAGTCATTTGATCCTCTACCCCTAATTTTTTACAGATAAACTCAATTGTTTCCCAAACTTTGATATAATTCCATGCGGCACCGAGAACAGCAATAATCCAAGCAGGAATTGATTTCCAATTAAATCCAGGAACGGATTTCCATTTGACCAATCGCATAGAAACCTCTTTGGAAGAAAATGACAACCAAGAAGCACTTTATCATCCCCCCTTCGTTATGTCAAGTATATATTCGCCTTTGAAAAAGGGGGGGGTATGATTTTTTTAAGGGCTTTCTTTCTGAATGCCCCATTAAGAAATCATGAAGACAAAGACTTTAAGCAATTTTGAAACCCACCGCCTCCTCCTGGGCAATGAGGCCATCGGGCGAGGGCTCCTGGAAGCCGGCGTCAGCCTGGCCGCCTCCTATCCCGGCACTCCGGCCTCAGAAATCTTGTCCGCCGTGGTGGCCTTC
>DASPQI010000276.1:0-11464 GCA_035625045.1 Syntrophales bacterium
GTAATTGTCAATACCGAAAACGGTATGTCTTTGGGTACAGTTATTACTGACGTAAAGCCTGTGCCGATTTATCAACTGCCGGTCAACCTAAAAAATGTCGTTCGTAAAGCTACAGAGGAAGATTTGACGGTCAGAAAGGAAAATGAAATACTGGAACAAGAGTCCCGCCAATTCTGCCTGGAGAAAATCAGGGAACGCAATCTTCCCATGAAATTGATTGATGTCGAATGTCTTTTTGACAAGAGTCAAATAATATTTTATTTCACAGCGGAAAACCGAGTAGATTTCAGGGAGCTTATTAAGGATCTCGTACAGCGGTTCAAGATAAGGATTGAATTGAGACAGATTGGTGCCCGGCATGAGGCAAGGATGATAAAAGGTTTGGGAATTTGCGGCAGAGAAGTATGCTGCGCTAATCTGATACCCAACCTAGACCGGGTTTCTGTCAAGATGGCCAAGGAACAGAGCGTGTCTTTGAATCCGGAAAAGATTTCAGGGCTGTGCGGCAGGTTAATGTGTTGTCTGGCCTTTGAATTTGACGGATACCAGGATATGAAAAGAAACATTCCCAAGTGTGGAAAGGTTATAAACACTGCTGAGGGACGCGGCAAGATCATAAGACAAAATATACTTAAGGGCGAAGTAGTCGTTGAGCTGGAAGGCGGCAAGGAAATTACAGTCAAGATAGAAGACCTGTAAATGTAATATACTCTCTACCTGTTTTAACAGTCGTATAAGATAGGAATCATAAGTGGAAAATACGTATTTTATTACAACGCCGATATATTATGTAAATGCCTCACCCCATATAGGCCACGCCTATACCACGATTGTTGCCGATGTGCTGGCCAGATATCATCGCCTGTCCGGATACAAGACATTTTTTTTAACCGGCACGGACGAGCACGGCGACAAGATCGCTGAAGCGGCCGAGAAAGCCAATACAACGCCTAAAGACTATGCGGATCGCATCAGCGCCCAGTTCAGGGGCCTGTGGCCGGAACTCGCCATTACTAATGATTATTTTATCAGGACTACCGATCTCAACCACATCGAGACAGTCAGAGCAATCATGCAGAAGGTCTATAACGCCGGGGATATCTACTTTGGTAAATACGAGGGATACTACTGTGTCGGCTGCGAGCGATTCTATATGGAGAAGGAACTGGTGAACGGGCTTTGCCCGGATCATCAAGTGGCTCCGGAGTATCGTGAAGAGAGCAATTACTTTTTCAAGATGAGCAAATATCAGGATTGGCTGATAAAGCATATCAAGGACCATCCTGATTTTATCAGGCCGGAGCGTTACAAAAACGAGGTACTTGCCTTTTTAAGGGAGCCTCTGGAAGATTTATGCATATCAAGACCGAAGAGCAGGTTGAACTGGGGTATAACGATCCCGTTTGATGAGGAATATGTAACATACGTCTGGTTTGACGCTCTCATCAACTATGTTACTGGATTGGGTTATCCGGACGGTGCGAATTTCCGTATGTTCTGGCCACATGCCGAGCACCTCATCGCGAAGGATATCCTCAAGCCGCACGGCATTTACTGGCCCACTATGCTGAAGTCCGCCGGCATTGAACCGTACCGGCATCTGAATGTCCATGGTTACTGGATTGTTGATCAGAGTAAAATGTCCAAGAGCCTCGGCAATGTGATAAAGCCCCTGGACCTGAAGGATAAATACGGCCTTGATTCCTTCCGGTATTTTCTCCTGCGGGAGATGGTATTCGGCCTCGATTCCAGCTTCAGCGAAGAAGGTTTCGTCCAGAGGATAAACTCCGATCTGGCCAACGATCTCGGCAATCTGGTGAGCAGGACCATGACTATGGCGATGAAATACTGCGCCGGCAAGGTTCCGGAAGCCCATACACCGTCGGACGAAGACCGGCTGCTCATGGAGGCGGCAGGTAGGGCTGTCGCCGAGGTGGAGAGCTGCTTTCAGGGTCTCGCACTTCATAAGGCCTTGATCGCCACCTGGGATTTTATCAATGTGACAAATAAATACATCGTCGAGCAGGAGCCGTGGAGACTTGCTCAAGATGCCGCAAATAAGACCAGATTGGAATCGGTTATCTATAACCTTCTGGAATCGCTCCGGGTAATTGCCATCCTGATTTCACCCTTCATGCCCGGATCGGCACAGAAGATCCTAAAGCAGCTGGGAATAATCAGCGGGGATGGGCAGGGATTTGACAGTGTCCGCCGCTGGGGGGAACTTGCTCCCGGCAATAATCTAAAAAAAGCAGATGCTCTCTTTCCGAGGGTTAAATACGAAAAAGAAAAGGAAAAGCCGGATATGAAGGATTATGTGATTCAGCCTGTAAAACAGTTAATTGATTATGAGGATTTTGAGAAGGTGGACCTTCGTGTTGCAAAGATCATTGCGGCCGAGGCTGTACCCAAATCCAGCAAACTACTGAAGTTGAAGATCGAAATGGGCGAAGAGAGGACCATCGTGGCCGGTATAGCAAAGGATTACAAACCGGAGGATCTCATCGGCAGAAAGATCGTCGTTGTGGCAAATCTAAAACCGACGAAGTTAATGGGCGTAGAATCCCATGGAATGCTCCTTGCGTCTGAAACGGAAGATGGTCTGACACTCCTGTCTTTTGATAAAGATCCCATTACGGGGACAAGAATCAAATAATCATGATTATTAACTCATTGTTTCGTACTTCATTGTGCTTCATATCATGGATGGACCATCATGAATAAAAAACCGGACCCGGAAGATATAGCCGGCGGGCAGGCAATTATAGAAGGCGTCATGATGCGTTACGGGAATAAGATCGCCGCAGCCGTAAGAAAACCCGACAAGGATATAGCCATTCAGGAACAGTATTATATACCGCTCACAAAGAGGTATAAAATTCTGGGATTGGTGTTCATTCGCGGATCGGTTACTTTGTTTGAAATGATGATAATCGGGATGAAGTGCCTCTTATTTTCCGCGGAACTGGCCCTGGCGGAAGAAGAAAAGAAGCCGCAAAAATGGGAGATGACCGTTTCTGTGATGATCAGTTTGACGGCAGCATTATTTTTTTTCATCGTCGTGCCTGCTTACTGCTTTTCGTTATTAAAAAGCGCCGTATCAAGTACATTTCTTTTGAATATTATGGAGGGCTTCATTCGCCTCGGGATTTTTCTTTGTTTTTTGGGCGCCACCCTGCTGATGGAAGATATGAGGCGCGTGTTCATGTATCATGGGGCTGAACATAAGACGGTATTCGCATGGGAGAACGGTCAAGACTTGACCGTGGAAAATATCAAGAAATACTCTACACGGCATCCGCGCTGCGGGACAAGTTTTGTCCTGGTAGTCATGATTACAGCAATTCTGGTGTTTTCGCTCTTAGGACGGCCTGATTTCATTCATAGGGTTTTTTATAAACTGATGCTCCTTCCCGTTATTGCCGGGATTTCGTATGAAGTCATCAGATTTACCGGGAAATACAGGAACTGGAGATCAGTTCAAATCCTGAGTTGGCCGGGATTGCTGCTGCAAAAAATTACGACCAGAGAGCCAACCGATGATCAGATTGAAATAGCAATCGCAGCTATGAAAAAAGTTATTTAGGTAGCCAGATGATACAATCTCCGAAAATGCGGATTCACCTTTTTGCCGTTTTGTTATTTTCTTTTTGGGTTGCAACTGTCCAAGCAGGTGACTCCCTGCATGAAAGGATGTGGTATGAACTTAAAGGAAAGATTCTTCTTCAAAGACTTCCGGGTAGGGGAGAATTCATTGAATCTCACCGCGATGCTGACGCGAAGGACCCTAAATTTCCTCTGAAGGTTGTCAGTGATGGTTACAGGATGTCGAGTGTCTTTGAAGATTTAATGGACAATTACATAGTAGAATGGGTCTGGAGGGTCACTTTAAAGAACAAGACAATGAAAGAAATTGTTTTCTCTATCGAATACAGGCTTCACGATAGAGATTCATTTCTGTTGGCATCAAGTCAGGAGCAGTTTAAGAAAATAGCTCCCGGTGAAACCTTGACAATAGAGAAGAAAGATCAGTTACCTTACGACAGGGCCAGGCAGGTAACGGCCAGCACGCTGGATATCCGGCTTCAGAAATAATCATCGAGTGTCAGAGGCTGAAATTTGCATCTGTCGTTATCACTTAATGTGTTAGATTAAAATTTTGCAATAAAGGGGAAGTTTATGGATCAGGAGAGGAGAAAGCGTACGCGTGTTCCCATCCGTATTGAAGTTAGTGTTTTGCTCAAGGGAGAAGTGATACAACTTCAAGCTCTCAATATCAGCCTTACCGGGATTCTCTGTACCTCTGATCCCCACTTTCGAAAGGATAACCCCTGTAAAATTATCATTACCTTGAATAAGGATTTACAAATTACGATTGATTCTAAGATATTGAGGGTAGGAAGAAAGGAAACGGCTATCAGTTTTGTCTCCATGGATGAGGAAAGCTTTTCTCATCTGAGGAAGCTGATGCAATTCAATCTTGGGGACGCCGATCAAATAGACGGGGAGCTTCGGTATCCAGCTTTTGACTAAGCATAAGGTCTGGTCATGGCCGATGTGTTGATGTCCCAGTGATTTGGACATGTGAGCGTCCAACCATCTCCTTTTGAAAGATATAAGAACAGTCTTTAAATGATGACAGCGTTTGTATTGGGTAAGGCAGCTTCTCACGCCTGCCGATGAAGAGAAATCCACCTTCGTCGATACTGTCCACGATTTTCAAAAATACGGACACCCTGTTTTCTTCCCTGTAATAAGTCAGTAGACTGTTTCTTAAAAAAATGATTTGAAACTTTCCCGCTGGGGGCGTCTGTCTCATCAGATCATGTACTTGCCACACGATATTATCCTTTAAATAATCAACTACGTGGTAGTTTGCTTTGTTCGGCGATTCATGAAAATAAATTGTTCTGATGTCGTCCGGCAATCCCTTCAAGCTGCTTCTGCCGTAAACTCCGGTCTCGGCTTTTTCCAGATAATCGGGATTAAGGTCGGTCGCCAGGAGATGAAGTTGGGGGAGCCGCGCGAATCTGCTTTTCAGCATATCCCACATTATTGTGAAACTGTAGACTTCCTGTCCCAGAGCGCAACCTGCCGACCAGACATGAATTTGTTCACGGTTTCTGTTTATGATACCGGGAAGAATTTCTTCCCCGAGGACTTGCCATAAATATCGGTCACGAAAGAAATGGCTTATGGAAACACCCATCAGGAGTTCAACTTGATTTAAAATTTCGGGATCATCCAAGACATGAAGATAGTCTTTCATGGTTTGTAAGCCGAGCTCCTGCATATGACGGCTGACGCGTTTTTTGATCCCTTTTCTCACCCTGGCATAACCACTCCAGGAAAGACCAAGCCGATCAAGAAGTTGTTGGAATGAATTATCATCCATATAAAATACAATAAACCAGATTGAATCCGATAGTTATTTTTTAAGGCGTTTCTCCCATTTAGTAGCAACAAGGATTCGAGGATTTAAGCGATTATCTATAATTTTATTTATAAACATCCAGACACAATTGATATGATTTCTGCAATTCTTTAAATCTTTGCAGATTCTTGCCATTTCACTCGAATCCTCGACCCCTAAAGAAGACAGCAACTTCTTCGGTAATGAACCTTGTTTAATATGTACCATAATGATACATAAAAAATCAAAAGATACAGGCTTGACAATAAACCCTCATTTCTCCATAATGCCCATCACTGAGTCATTTTATCAAAGCAGGAGGTGAAACATGGACAGCCCGGTTGATAAATTCTGGCGGATCAGGCTTGCGGATATTAAACTATCATTGGAAGCAAATAACTTCGAGGCTTTTGTTGTTCAAAACACCGCGGAAGCAAAAAATATAGTTCTCAAAGATATTATTCCTAAGATTGACGCCAAGAGTGTTTCTTGGGGCGGTTCTATGACATTCATAGCCACCGGGCTTTATGAGGCAATAAAGAATGACAAGAAAATGAAGGTACTTGATACCTTCGATAGAACGATCTCACTCGAAGAGGGTTGGGAGCGTAGGAGACAGTCACTTCTGGTCGATCTGTTTATAACAGGAACAAATGCGGTGACGGAGTCAGGCATGTTAGTAAATCTTGATATGATAGGTAACCGTATAGGTGGAATTACCTTCGGGCCGAAAAACGTGATCATTCTCGTAGGGAGAAATAAAATCGTTTCTGATTTGGAAGATGCGATGATGAGAATCAAAAATTACGCGGCGCCGGCTAATGCCATACGATTGAATATGAAGACACCATGCGTCAAAACCTCTTACTGTGAAGAATGCAAGAGTAAGGATCGCATCTGCAATACATGGGCAATTACAGAAAAATCCTTTCCGAAAGGAAGGATAAAAGTTGTCCTGATAAACGAAGATTTAGGTTTATAAACCTAAAAAGGGTAAATAGTTTATGCAAATCCAGGATGTCTTCCGTTCCTATGGGGATGACTTAAAAAGCGTGGAAGAACACATGGAGATGTATCTTCGCTCCGAAGTGCATCTTATTCCCGAGGTTATCCATCATCTCATAGGCAGCGGCGGCAAAAGGTTCAGACCCCTTCTACTGTTGGCTACATCGGCACTCTGCGGCTACAAGGGGGAAAAACGCTACCCATTGTCCGCTGTGATTGAATTCATCCATACAGCCACACTTCTGCATGATGATGTGATTGATGCAGCGGAAACACGTCGCGGCAAAATATCGGCGAATAACGTATGGGGAAATGCCGCCAGCGTACTCGTGGGTGATTTCCTGTATTCCAAGTCCTTTAAACTTATGACTGAACACGGCAATTTGGCCATCATCAAACTCCTTTCCACAACGACGAATACCATGTCGGAAGGGGAAGTCTTTCAACTTGTCAAATGCGGTGATATCAACATAACTGAAAAAGAATATCTCACCATCATCGAGAAAAAGACAGCCACCCTAATCTCGGCTGCCTGCGCTGTGGGAGGTATCCTTGGTAATGCATCGGACTCTCAGATTGAAGCCCTTACGAGGTTCGGAATGCGCCTCGGCTCTGCATTTCAGATAACAGACGATACCCTCGACTATGTTGCAAAAGAAGAAGAATTCGGGAAGGCAATCGGTAAGGATATTGAAGAAGGTAAGATAACCCTGCCTCTCATCCGGGCATTTAAAAAATGCAAACCCGAAGAGAAAAACATGATAAAACAAGCGGTAGAAAATAAAGAGAAGGATGCGCAATTGATTGCAGATATTTTATCCATAATCAACCGTTATGACGGCATCAATTATTCCCTTAACAAGGCAAAGGCATATATCGGGGAGGGTAAGGAATATCTCGAATCTTTTGAAGACTCTGAACCAAAGGCGTCACTGCTGGCGATATCAGAATACATTGTTGAACGGAGACTATAAGGTCCTCTTACACCACACATGGCCCGTCGTATATATTTCGGAGGGATTCAGGAGGGCCTTCTCTATCGTATTTCATAGCAAGGGGCAGATAATCAAGAATATCCTGGGCTGTAATACCGTCTTCACCTTTGTCTGCCGCTGCCAGGTCACCTGAAAATCCATGGATAAAAACACCCTTTCTCACCGCGTCCTCCAGTGAAAGGCCCAGGCCGAACATGGCTGCAATGGCACCCGTCAAGACATCACCCGATCCTGCCGTCGCCATTCCCGGATTCCCGCTGAGATTTATAAACACCCTTTCATCCGGGTAACCGATCAATGAATGGGCACCCTTCAGGACAATGAAGGTATGCAGCGACATGGCAGTGAGCTGTAGGATGTCTATTTTTTGCTTGTTGATCTCGCCGGCACTTTTCTTCGCTATGCGGGCCATTTCTCCCAGATGTGGGGTAAGGATGGTTTCACCTTTCCTTTCCCTGATCATCTCCAATTCATTCGCAATGGCCGTAATGCCGTCTCCATCGATGAGGATGGGCTTTTTGATAATCCGCACGAGTTCCCTGACAAGCTGCTGTGTTTCGGTATCCAGCGACAGGCCCGGACCTATAACCACCATATCCATCTTCTCCGAGAGTTCAACGAGGCCGTCTCTATTTTCAATCGAAATGCTTCCGTTTTTTGTTTCCTTCTGAGGAACAAAGACGATCTCACTTCCCTTCGTGGCAATGAATGGTGTTATGGATACGGGTGCAGCGAGGCGGGCATATCCGCCGCCGGCCTTCAGAAAGGATAAGGCGGAGAAATAAGGTGCGCCAAAGTAGGATGCGGCGCCGGCAATGAAAAGCACCTCTCCCATGCGTCCTTTATAGACATCTCTTTCGCGGGGTGGGAGCTTCACATAATCGTTGATCTGGACTTTCAGGGCGTCGCCATTATGAAGAGAAGGTGGAAAAGATATGTGAGTAACATACAGTTTCCCGCAAAGATCATATCCGGGATAAAGCATGTTCCCGATCTTGGGAAGCCCGAAAGCAACAGTATAATCGGCCTTCACCGCCGCACCCATGACCTCTCCCGTTTCGCCATGGACGCCGGAGGGAATATCCAGACTGAGAATCAGTTTGCCGCTCTCATTGATCAACTGGATGACCTCTTTATGAAGACCTGTTGCCTCCCGGTCGAAACCGGTACCGAAAAGCGCATCTACAATTACATGACAGTGGAGGACATCCTTTCTCGCTTCCTCGATAGATTTGATGTTCCGGACTTCAATAGGAAGTTTCAAGATTGTATTCCAATTTGTCTTGGCCGCCCCTTTAAATTTCACCGGATCTCCCACGATGAATACTTTGACCAGCCCGCCGTTGCTGTGGATTTTTCGTGCTACGACAAGACCGTCGCCGCCATTATTTCCGACACCGCAGAAGATGATAAATTTCTTCGTTTTTATACCAACCTCTTGCGCTAAGACAAAAGCCGATGCCTGCCCGGCATTTTCCATGAGAATCTCTTCCGGTATGTCCAGTTTTTCGACTGCGAACCGGTCCATATACCTCATTTCACCAACCCTGCTTACTTTCATTTCTCTCTCCTGACATTAAGGACCTGTATTGCAGGCAGATATAATGTATTTATCGCCATTTATCAAGTGAAAGAGTCGGCTCCCAAAACTCCTTGACATCAATTTTCTTTCGCAGCATAATTCAGCGACGTCGCCTAATAAAGAACCTGATATAAAGTATCATATGAATCAAAATATAATATATCAAAACTTACCCGATCTTATAGCAAAAGCTGTAGCTCACTATTGGACAACCAGGACCGTACAAAGCAAAAAGCAGGAACAGTCTGGAAGGGCGGATCAAGGGTTGAGAAGTGCAGTCACAAGCGGCGCGCAAATGGATGGGTTCATTGATCTATTCACAGAACTTGTTACAAGTATAGGCATCTCCAACCGATTCATATTCAGGAAGAAGGCTATTGAGCTTCCAGGCTTCTCTCCTCTGGATATCAATTTAGAATTTCTTCATTCCAAAGGTTGGTCGATAAATACTGACAGAGTACGCTTCCATACCGAGATGAAAATGGAATTACCCCAAGAGCATCCAATGGCTCAGATTTTAGGGATTCTAAAGCCACACCTATTGCTCAGGAAAATTGATAAAGAAGAGGATTATTTTATTTCAATCCAAGTCATGATTGATGGAAATATTCAAATCCTTTGCAATGACAGCGATAAAGCGTCAGAGTACCTTCGGGGTGTTTTCCTCGGGTTTCCACCTTCGTTTAAAGAACCTGAAGATATTTCACAAGGATCACAATGGAGCGATGACGAGACAACATTCGCAATGTTTTGTGGTATGCTCCATGGGGCATATGGCTGGGATCCATCTCACGACCTACCTCCGTTCCTCGAGGAGTCTATTCATGAAGCCCAGAAGTCGCTGGAGATTGGCAATTACAAGTCCTGCGTTGTTATGTGCCGCAGAGGGATAGAAGCTTTACTGAAGTTCGCTTACAAACGTCTTCTTAGGCAAGAACCTCTTGACAAAAATAAGAGAACACTGATGTTAAACGAATTAATTAAAGGATTCAAAGGAAAGGGCAAAATCCCAGATCATTTACTATATGTGGCTGACTCACTACGTTTGCTTGGCAATGTCCCAGGCGCTCACGCTGCGGAAATAAAGGATTACCAGTTCACAAGATATGATGCTGAATTCGCGATTGCATCAATGCTGTATTTCGGTGAACAGTATTTTACCAAAATTGATTCCGAGGTTACAAGTTACTTCACGGTATCAATAGACCTTAGTGAGCAATAGATTGAGTAACAAGACGCTGTACCTAACAAGAAAATCACTGTCGCAATTTCAAAAGGTAAGCTCGGTCGTTACGTCGGCAGAAAAAGGATAATATGCAGATGAAAGGAGTTTGCGAATGATTAAGAAGACGGTGCAGAGAAGTGGCGAGCTTTTCAGCGCAGGTTATCTTTGAGCGGAGAGCGTCTTGCTTTCCGTGGCAGAAAGCAGGAATATTCAATCGGACTTGATTCCAAAGATTGCTACCGGATTCTGCGGAGGTCTCGCCAGAACCTGTGGAATGTGCGGAGCGGTAAGCGGCGCTGTCATGGCGATAAACATCTTTTATGGAAGGAACACTACAGCCATGCCGTACGAGAAAAGCTATGCTCCCGTTCAAAAGATGATAAAAACGTTTGTAGAGAAATTTGGATCGACGAATTGCCAAGAACTAATAGGCATCGATCTGGGAACTGAAGAGGGGCGAAAACAATTTCACGTAAACAATATGAGGGAGCGGTGCAGGAATATTACCGAAGAGGCAACGAGGATGGCAATGTCGCTTATTGAAGAAGAATCGTTGTAAATGTAAGATGTAAGTGAGGTAGAGATCATGCCGAAAGTAATGATACATCCTGCCACCTATGAGAATGTTCGGGTGGCGGTAGACCGGGCATTTGAGATCTTCCCCCTGGAGTTGCGGGGGAAAAAAGTCCTGATAAAACCGAACGTCCTTCGATCTTCGCGGGCGGAAGAAGGTATTGTTACAAATCCCGCGGTACTCCGCGCTGTGGTGGAAAAGGTGGAAACAATGAAGCCGGCCTCCATTATCGTGGGCGACAATCCGGGCCTTTTCAACTATGGGGCAAATGAAGAATGTTTTAAAATAACCGGCCTGCTGGAGGCGGCCAAGGGCTATTATCAGAACATCGGGAATGATTCGCAGAAAGTTGACTTCAATCACAAATTTATGCCCACGGCAAGCGTCTCACAGGCTGTATTGGACGCCGATATTGTCATCAGCCTGCCGAAATTTAAAACCCACGGCTTAACTGTCATCACAGGCGCTATCAAAAACAGTTTCGGCATTTTGCCGGGCGCCCAGAAAGCCAGACTGCACAAGGAGTCCGGTGGCCCCATACGCTTTCAGGAACTGCTGGTTGATGTATTCCGCCTCCGGGTACCCGACTTGTTCATCATGGATACCGTGGTCGGCATGGAGGGGAACGGTCCGGCCTCCCCCGACCTCAGAGATATCGGACTGATCCTGG
>DASPQI010000277.1:0-10257 GCA_035625045.1 Syntrophales bacterium
CGTGGGGCCGATTTATCTTTTTGTCTTCCCCGAACTTCTTTTTAAAAAGAAGACGGGGGCATTCTTTTATGCTGGCGGAGGGAACAGGATTCGAACCTGTGAACCTTTCGGTTAACGGTTTTCAAGACCGCCGCCATCGACCACTCGGCCACCCCTCCGTGGTTACATTGATTTCAGGATTAGTGAGTTATATTAAACCGATGCGGATATCCTGTCAATTCCTTTCATATAAGGTCTCAGGACGTCAGGAATTATGACACTGCCATCAGCTTGCTGGAGATTTTCTAAAACAGCAACAACTGTCCTTCCCACGGCCAGTCCGGAACCGTTCAGGGTGTGGACAAACTCCACTTTACCGCTACCTTCACGGCGAAAGCGTATGGATGCCCTGCGAGCCTGAAAATCCTCGAAATTGCTACAGGAGGATATTTCTCTATAAGTATCCTGACCGGGAAGCCATACTTCAATATCATAGGTCTTGGCAGAAGAAAACCCGAGGTCCGCCGTACAGAGGCTCACTGTCCGGAAATGAATGTTCAGCCTTTTCAGTATCTCCTCCGCATTGACGGTCAATTTTTCCAGTTCGTCATAGGAAGTGTCCGGCGTTGTAAATTTGACAAGTTCCACTTTGTTGAACTGATGCTGTCGGATCAATCCTCTTGTATCCTTCCCGTACGAACCCGCCTCGGCACGAAAACAGGGTGAATAGGCTACATAGTAAGTGGGAAGGTCTTTTTCATTCAATATCTCATCGCGGTGGATATTTGTTACGGGAACTTCAGCCGTGGGGATAAGATAGTAATCCATCCCGTCGATCTTGAACAGGTCTTCCGCAAACTTCGGGAGCTGTCCGGTGCCCGTCATGCTTTCGCTGTTCACCATGAAGGGCGTCAATACTTCTGTGTAGCCGTGTTCCGCTGTGTGCAGGTCAAGCATGAAATTTATTATCGCCCGCTCCAGCACGGCCCCAGCTCCGCGATAAAGTGTAAATCGCGCCCCGGTGATCTTCGCGCCCCTGGTGAAATCTAGGATTTTTAGATCTTCACCGATTTCCCAGTGCGGCTTCGGTGTAAAATCAAACTTTGGTTTCTCCCCCCACTCACGGATCACAAGATTATCCTCCGAGCTTGTTCCGTATGCGACAGATTCATGGGGTACATTGGGTATGACCATGAGGATGTTGCCCAAATCCTCCTCGATTTTTTTGAGAGACTCGTCCAGTTCCTTGATACGATTGGAGACATCACTTATCCTGGTAATAATTTCAGAAGCGTCTTGTTTCCTCTTCTTCTTCTCACCGATCTCCTTGGAGGCGGTGTTGCGTTCATTCCGCAGGTTCTCTACTTCCTGCAGGACACTCCGCCTCTTTTCATCCAGAGCGATAAAGGCATTGAGGTTGACCTCCTGACCTCTCTCCAGCATTTTTTTTCGGACAAAATCTATATTCTGCCTCAGAAATTTTATATCCAGCATGTTACGACCTTCACCTTAAAATTACTACTCAAAAAAGGAAATCCTCCGTACCATTTCAACCACTTGAAGTCAATATTTATTATCCTTTTGTATATCTGATATGTTCGTTTTCATTGGATTTTAGCGCGTCTTATCTTCCTTTTAACCGTATCGATAATCATCGTCATTTCCGGACATTTTGCTAAACCGGCGGTAATGAAATACGTCGCTGTCCCGGCGAAGATACACAGCATAAGATAAAAGATTCTTTGATCCAATGGTCCTTTATCTCTCCAGGGGAAAATAATCCCTATGAGGATGATTACAACCCACATCGCCAGAGATGATAGGAGCATCTTAAAGACAGACCGGTAAAATTCCCGGTTTAAAAAAACACCTATTCTCTTCTTGAGAATGACCGACAGCATTACCACATTGACAGCGGCAGCGACGGACGTAGCAAGCGCCAGACCGCCATGCTTCAAAGGGAACATGAGTATAACACTGAATACGGCATTTACAAGCAGTGCTACAATTGCCGCTTTCATCGGGGACTTCGCATCCTGAAGGGAATAGAGAGCGGAAACGATTACCCTGATGGTAGAGAAGGCCCACAAACCTAAGGCGTAATAGAAGAGGGCCTTGGCCGTGAGAAAGGTCGATTGGAGATCAAACGCACCTCTCTGAAAAAGTACGGAAATTATAGGAATACGCAGTGAGATCAGGGCAATCGTCGCCGGTATTGTAACAAAAAGTATCAGTCTCAGGGAAAAGGAGATTGTCTTTTTAAATTCGTCGAAATCCCCTTTTGCAACTTGTTCCGAAAAGCTGGGGAGGGCGGCTGTTCCGACTGCGATGGCAAACACGCCCAACGGAAGTTCCACAATCCTGTCGGCATAATAGAGGTAGGATACACTGCCGGTCTGCAAGAGTGACGCCAGGATCGTAGCTATGAAAATGTTTATCTGGTAAATGGATGCCCCAAAAGCGGCGGGGCCGAAAAGGAGCCCGATCTGTTTAAGACCAGGATGCCTGAAGTTAAAATCAAGCTTCAGTTTTACCCCCAATCTGACAAGAAAAGGCCACTGCATGGCAAGCTGCAGAACGCCGCCGATCATGACCCCCACAACAAGCGCAATGATCGGCTCCTGGAAAAAGTCCTTGAGCAGCAGCGTTGCTAAAATCATGCAGATGTTGAGGATCACCGGAGAAAGCGCCGGTGCGGAAAATGACGCAGGGAATTCAGAATGCCCATGCAGAGCGCCACCAGCGCCATGAAGAATATATAGGGAAACATCAGTCGATTGAGAAAAACCGTGAGATAGTAGTGGTTGGGATTTTTAATGTACCACCCCGGCGCCATAACAGTGACAATAAGAGGCGAGAAGATGACACCCGCAATGGATATGACTACCAGTATAATGGAAAGGGCGGTAAAAATGACATTGGCAAGCTCAAGGGCTTCCTCTTTTGACTTTTTATTCAGATACTCCGTAAAGACAGGCACAAAGGAGACAGTGAGTGATCCTTCACCGATCAGGCGTCTCAGCATGTTCGGTATTCTGAACGCAACAAAAAAGGCATCAGTCTCGAGCCCTGCGCCGAAAAAGGCGGCGACAACCATATCCCTTAGGAAGCCGAATATACGGGAGAGCATAGTTGATAAACCTACTACGCCTGCCGCTTTGGCGACTTTCGAATTCTCTGTACCTCTTAAGGTATTTTCTTCTTCCATTGTTTGTAAACTTATCTTCTGGATATAAGAACGACAAGACTATTGTGAGAACGGCCCTGCGAGCTATTTTCAGGCAATAATATCCTCTATTTCCTTTTTTCCGATTCCTTCTATGGCAATCGTTTTTTTTCGTGATTTATGGCCGCTGACGATTGTTACCTGATTCTTCCGAACACCGAGGATATCGGAAAAAAACCTTTTGCATGCCTCATTTGCCTGTCCTTCCACAGGCGGTGCAGCAATTTTAAGCTTCAGCGCATCATCCTGGATACCAGAGATCTCGCTTTTAGCCGATTTAGGCACCACATGGATACGGAGAACTACACCGTTTTTCGTTTCCTTAATATATATCATGCCCTATAAAAACCGATCCTGTAAATGGAACTTATGAATGGCCGAAAGAAAAAATACAACTTCTCACTTGAAGTAAGCAGCCAATTCAATCATGCTGCTTACGAGAAATTCATCTATAAAATAAATCACCAGAATAACGACTAAAGGCGATAAGTCAATAGCCAAGTGTCTGAAAGGCATCCATCTGCGAACGAGGGACAGAACCGGCTCCGTAATCCGGTATAAAAATTGAACGATCTGGTTATACGGATCGGGATTCACCCAGGATATGAGAGCCCTGGCAATAACGATCCACATATAAATATTAAGTATGATATGGATGATCTTTGCCGCCGCAGCAATAAAATTCCCCAGCACAAACATAACGTCGTCCTCTCTAAGTTGAAAAGTACTATACTATGTTTTTTTAACCATTACTTGTAATGCACTTATAGACGTATTATCAGATTCCCAGACCTGCTACCCGATAAACAACCCTGCAGCAATCAGCACCGGCGTTAAGATGTTTATGATCACATTCATGCCCATATAAGGAACCAGTTTTTTAGCATCACCGGAGTACCGAAGTGCACCGATAAAAGCGGGTACCGCAATGACTGTCGTGAACAACCCCATGAGACTTACTTTGGGCAGATAGTTCAGCAGAACACCAGCCAGGATGGACAGATAGGCCAGCAACAGAAAAGCGCCATAGATAAAGCTGCTGGCATGATTGCCGATGACGACAGGGAAATGTCTTCTGCCAATGCTTCTATCTGCCTCAACATCAGGAAACTGGTTCAAAAGCAACAGATTGCTGACCAGAAAAAACGGCACGAGGGATATGACAAAAGCAGTCTGCGAGTATGCTCCGGTGAGAACGAAATCCGTACCCATTACCATTAGAGGTCCAAAACCTAATCCGGGAACAATCAAACACAATACCGGATTGCGGGTAAGCCACGGGGTGTAGGCGAATAACAGAAATAGCCCGAGGAGACCCAATGGCAGCAGATACGGTCCCCTTACATATAAAAAATATATGCCGATCAACCCTGTAATGATAAATGTGATTAATCCTGTGCGTAAGGCCATAGACGCCATACCGGGATTTTCGGGCAGGGTTCCACTGCCGCCGCTGAAAGGGGTCCGTTCTGTCTTAAAATCCAGACCACTTTTAAAATCGTAATATTCATTAAAGGCATTGACACTGATGTGCGCACACACGGCTCCGATAAGTACTAGAATAACGTGAGAAACACTTACTGTTCCGGTAGTACGTACAGCGGTTCCAACCCCCAGGGAAACGCACGCAGGAGTCAAGATCAAGAAAGGAACCCGCATCGGTCCCAGAAGGTACTTAAATTTAGGCATAAAGCACCTGCATTTTTCACGGACTATATTACCGGTAGCGATTCAACAAAATCTTTAAGTAATCTGTTGAAAGCATCTGCATTTTCCAGCATCACCATGTGCCCTGCATTTTCAATCAGCGACATTCGCGCACCGGGAATATTATCACCTAAAAACTGTGACAGCGCAGGCGGCGTCATCTTATCATCGGTACCGCATAAAACGAGTGCTGGTATCCTGATCCGCGAAACCTGACCTGTTATATCAAGTCTGTCACAGGCAAGCAAATCACCATACAGGACTTCGGGACTGGTACATGACAGACCATCAATAACGGTGCGCATCAAGCGTTCCCTGTTTTCCTTGGAAACTGAAAATTTAGCAATTATACCTATGACAAACTCGGGTTCCGTTTTCAAGCCTTTCAGAATCATTTCATTGACAGGCATTCTTACTCCACCGCCCACGGGAACAACGCCGGAAAGCCTCTCCCCGTATTGTATTGCGAATACAAGGCTTATGGCCGCCCCCAGGGAATGGCCGATCAATACTGGTTTTTGCAAGGCGAACGAATCCAGAAGCATTTTCGCCCATTCGACGTACAGGGAAACATTCTGCTCCCCCGCGCCCTCTGATTGCCCATGACCGGGCAAATCAATTACTGCAATATTGAACTCATCCTTTAATTTTGTATATTGCTTTATCCAGATCCTGTGGTCTCCACCTGACCCGTGCACAAAGACAAGACTCTTTTTCCCATCGGAAAAGTCCTCACTGCCCACCCAGCAAGAAATATTTACACCGTTTATTTCATGAAAGACTATCACCGGAACCTCCCAACTGTGTTCATCCCAGTAATAAGTGCCTATCATATATGCCGCATATTGTGCAAATAAAGATTGATAATCTCGCAAAAATTCGTAAACTGGAGCAAAATCTTTAAGATCACCCATAAAGGGTAAACACAGGGGAGAAGAGGATATGCTAAAAGGAAAAAAGATCGGTTTCATTGGCGGCGGTAAAATGGGGAGCGTCCTCATAAATGGAATTTTATCCCACAATCTGGCGCCCGCGGATAATCTGTCTGTTTCCGATGTGGCCAGGGATCGCCTGGATGATATCAAAAAGACGTACAGTGTCCGCGGAACCGTTGATAATAAAAAAGTAGTAAGAGATGCCGATATCGTCATCCTGGCTGTTAAACCTCAGACTATGGCGCAAGTATTGAAAGAAATAGCCGGTGTTATTGATAAGAGAAAGCTTATCATTTCCATTGCGGCGGGTATTTCGACGCAATACATTGAAGGAATGCTCAAGAAAGAGACCAGGGTTATCAGGGTCATGCCGAATACGCCCGCACTTATCGGTGAAGGCGCTGCCGCAATCACCAGCGGCTCACATGCAACTGATGAAGATTTTGCCTGCGCCCGTTATATCTTTGATGCCGTCGGTATAACAGTTTCAGTCAAAGAAGAGCTCATGGATGCGGTAACCGGCTTGAGCGGAAGCGGACCCGCATATGGATTTGTAATAATCGACGCGCTTGCCGATGCCGGCGTCAACATGGGTCTTTCCAGAGACATCGCCCTGAAGCTTGCGGCGCAAACCCTCCTGGGCGCGGCTAAACTCTGCCTTAAGGGAGACAAACACCCCGCAGAACTGAGAGACATGGTTACCTCTCCCGGAGGGACGACTATAGCCGGATTGAAGGCCCTGGAAGATGGAAAGCTCAGGGCCACCCTAATGGCGGCCGTCGAAGCGGCTACAACACGGGCAAAGGAACTGGGAAAGAAAAAATAAATCTATTTTTTCGTCCCAATTTTTTCTTATATCGAATAAAATACTCAGCGTATTTATTATTTGTATACAAATTATCTGCGTGATAAACAATTGACAAATGCATTTTTTACCATTATAAAGCTTCAAACAAAAAAAACAGGGAGTGTTGGATATGAAAAAATCATTGATTGTTTCAATTCTGATATCTTTAAGTTTAGTGCTTTCACTTATCCTGGTTTGCGGCTGTACGAAAAGGTCGATCGTAAGGGAATATACTCCTTCAAAGGAAAAAACGATGGTGTCCAAAGAGTCCGGCACGGAGGGATTGAAAGAAGAAGGTATAGCAGCAAGAGGAAGTGCTGTGAGAGAAGAACCCTTAACTGAAGGGAGTGCAAGAAGCGCGACTGAGTCAACAAAGGAGCAGGCCGCTGCAGGGAAAACAGCCGATATATTCGAAGATATTCATTTTGATTACGATAAGTACATTCTTAAGCCGGAAGCCCGGGAAATTCTGAAAAAGGGCGCAGCTTGGCTTGCTAAAAATAAAAATTACAATGTTGTAATAGAAGGGAACTGTGACGAAAGGGGGACAGTGGAATATAATCTGGCCCTTGGCGAAAGAAGGGCCGCGGAGGCCATGAAATATTTCGTCGAACTCGGTATCGACAAAAAAAGGATGAAGACGATCAGCTACGGCAAAGAAAGGCCGTTAGACCCGGGACATGATGAAGAAGCCTGGGCGAAGAACAGGAGAGATCATTTCATCACGATACCTAAGAAATAGAATCACACTATAATACACTTACTATGACGCCCTTCACCAAAAGATGGAGAGTGAAGGGCATTACATAATAAAAAGCATCCCTGCAACCCTGTCTGTGTTACCATTCATAGCAAATTTCAACCACATGTCCCGATAATTTCTATGCGACAATCTTTGACACAATTCATCCGGTTCATCTTGCGTTGCATTAATCTTTTCTGATAATATTAGATAATAAATTATTGCAAGCAGGAATATTACATGAATGACGGCATAGAACAGCGTGCAAACGCCGGAAGAAAAGCGATTATAAAAGCCGCTGTGCTGGTAATATTCATCATTTCAGCTGTCTACATCATCCGTTTCACTCCTGTGAAAAATCTGCTCACGCAGGAGGTCCTAGGCAGTTTTCTTGAGGCCGCAGGCTTTTGGGCTCCCCTGATATTTATGTTCGTATATGCTGCCGGTATCTGTCTTTTTGTCCCGGGGACATTACTCACCGCACTAGGAGCGGCCATCTTCGGCCCATACTGGGGATTTCTATATGTATGGGTCGGGGCCATGGTTGGTGCGAGCGCTGCCTTCTGGATCGGAAGGACTCTCGGGCGGGACTTTGCCGCGTCATTGATCGGCGACCGTCTTAAAAAATACGACGATGCCATAGAGCGTAACGGCTTTGCCGCTGTCCTCTATCTGCGCCTGGTCTACTTCCCATTCACACCTATGAATTTCGGCATGGGATTGACGAAGGTCCGCTTCTGGGATTACTTTTTCGGGACCGGCCTCGGTATCATAGCCGGGACGTTTATTTTTACCTTCTTCTTTGGAACCTTAAAAGAGGTCTGGGCCGGCGGTGACTGGGGACAGCTTTTCTCCTTCAAGGTCTTCTTCTCCATCGCGCTCTTTGTCTTTTCGTTCTTTATCCCGAAGATCATAAAAAGATCAGACAGGAGGATTGATTCTCACAGTACTCATTTTCACAGGAGGGAGTAATATGGGAAGCTTTGATTATGACCTCGGAATAATCGGCGGGGGCGCAGCAGGACTGACGGCAGCCGCCGGCGGTGCCCAGTTCGGTGCCAAGACGATCCTGATAGAGAGATCCGGCAGACTCGGTGGTGATTGCCTGCACTACGGCTGTGTACCTTCAAAAACTCTGATCAGAACCGCCGGTGTATGGGCGTTTGCAAAACGGTCCGCCGAATTCGGACTGCCGGTATTGACCATGCCTGCCGTGAACCTAAAAGCTGTCATGAACCGTGTGAAAGAGGTCATCGACAGGATTCAACAGCATGACTCGGTGGAGAGATTCTGCGGCCTGGGAGCAGAGATCCGTTTTGGTGCGCCAGTCTTTGCGGATGATCATGTGGTTACCCTGGAAGGAAAGAGAATCTCCGCAAAGAACTGGATTATTGCCACAGGGTCAGGTGCAGTGGTTCCCCCCGTGAAAGGCATTACTGACGTCCCCTTCTGGACGAATGAAACGGTCTTCTCTCAAGAAATACTGCCTCCCCAGCTGATTATTCTGGGAGGTGGCCCCATCGGCCTGGAGATTGCACAGGCATTTGCGCGTCTGGGTTCACGTGTAATCATCATCGAATTCATGGATCAGATTTTGGGCCCGGAAGATTCCGATATGGCCGACATTCTGAAGGCTCGCCTGGAAGCGGAGGGGATAGAAATCCACACAAATACAAAGGCCGTTCGTGCGGAATCACACGGGTCAGCAATCATACTGACTGTTGCCCCTGCCGCCGGTGGAGGAAAAGAAACAAACATCGAAGGCGACGCACTCTTCGTGGCTACGGGCAGGGCGCCCAATATAGAAGGCTTGGGGCTTAACGCTGCCGGCGTGAAATCCACAGCCAAGGGTATTCCGACGGACGCAAGAACGCGAACCAATATCCCCCATATCTACGCCTGTGGCGATGTTAACGGACAATTGCTTTTCACGCACGTAGCCGGATATGAGGCGGGCATTGCCCTGACCAACGCCGTCCTCCGTCTCCCCCGAAAGGCGGACTATAGCCGGATCGGCTGGTGCACCTATACGGACCCGGAAGTGGCCAGCATCGGTTTCAACGAAAAAAGGGCCCGGAAGGAAGGGCTGGAATATCAGATCATTGAGGAACTCTTTGTGGATAACGACCGCGCCCTTGCCGAAGGCGAAACACTCGGCAAGATCAAGATCCTTCTGAACCCAACCGGAAAACTTCTGGGCTGCCAGATTATCGGCGCCCATGCCGGTGACCTTATTCATGAATGGATAATTGCTGCAGCCGGAGGTGTGAAGCTCTCCGCAATCGCCGGCGCCGTCCATATCTATCCGACAATGTCGGAAATCTCAAAGCGTGCCGCCGGCAAGTATTTTTCCCGCAAGCTCTTCAGTGATACGACGAAAAATATCCTTCGCCTTCTCTTTAACCTCAAGGGAAGGGCCTGCACATTAAAACCCTGACCTGCTCCCCCGGTTGTCAGTACATTATTCAGGGGGCGGGGATGGAATTCGTAAAAGCCCTGCTATGTTTTGCTTGTGGCTATAGAAGATGAAGAGGGCTGTTATGATCGTCCCTGCCATTGCTGCCGTCTGGTATTCGCACGCAATGACCGTCCCGACCGCGAGTACGATAGTCATGAAGAAAGAGGCAATGAAAGGAATGCGGACGATACCATATACGCCAAGCCAGACGGGGGCAGAGAGGGCTGCCGCGAGGGGTGAAATCAGGACGGTAAACCCGAGATAGCTTGCCACCCCTTTCCCACCACGGAACTGATGAAAGCAGGGGAAGTGGTTGCCGATAACAAGCGCGAGCCCCACCCAGGGAACATTGTTCAGAAAGAG
>DASPQI010000278.1:0-2373 GCA_035625045.1 Syntrophales bacterium
TTCCACTGATAAGTATGGAGGCCAACCTTCATCTGTATCGATTAGCTCAATATCGACTTCGGCTACGTATCTCCCCTCGTGGATCCGTTTTATTTGGCGCCTTTACTTCATAGTCTTCTATAGAAAATGGGTATTAGGGGACGAGCTATATTCCCTCAATTCCTTGAAGCTTTAACCCGGTCGGTAGCGCTACCCAGCGTTGTCAAAAAGAGGTTACCTCTTGGGTGGGAAATTCGTTAGGATCTTCTTTACGGCTTCAGCCAGTTCGGGTGAGGCAGCGTCGGCTTTGATCGAACCATCGGCGGTTCCCTGCCAGATCAGTTCCTTGCCTTGTGTTCTGTTAACATAGAGGTTAAGCACCCGCACCTTGTAAGGGTCAGAATAATCTAATGTATAAATCGTCGAAATCACAAAATCCGGTTTATCAGAGGTCAGGGTGAATCCTTTATCTTTGAGAGATTGGTCGGCATAGTAGCGGACGTTTTTCTCAATGAGGGGGTTCTGGTGATAATCTAACGATCCCGTTTCCCAGCTATATTTCTTGCCCTTCGAGAAATCAGCCACGGGGTCATAGGAATAATTGAAAGTCGTTGCACAGCTCCCGAGGAACATACCCGCCCCGAATATAATTGCCAAAAGGGATCCAAACCATGTATCTTCTCTGAAAATCCTCATTTCGTTGCCTCCTCTCATAGAGAAATATCTTTTCAAGAAGCAATTCATCGCTTTAGCTGATCTGAATTTTTATTATAGCGTATCTGCCAGAAAATGTCGATAAATTCAAAGGGCGGGTAGTGACGCCTTCTGGTAACTCCTTCTCATAGCTCCTCCAGAAAGGCATGGGTTAGAATGTTGGAGGAGGGCAGGGCCATTCTTGGCCCTGCCTTTCCTTTATCATGGAGACTCAAAGTTTGCTGAAAACCAGCACCTCTCAGGGCGTTTCCTATCCCAACCTATCGGGGCAATTCCACTTCGCCTTCAATAGGGCAATACCACAGGTTTGGGTCGGGTGTTGAAACAAGAGACCATGTCCCCTCTGTCTGAATGCCTTCAAACTTCCCGGTTCCTTTATAAAAGGTCAATGAATTCGGACCGGTGGGCTTCCAGGCCCATTTCAAATAGATCTTGTCGCCATCTTTGTCAGTGAATATATTATACCCCTTGCCAGACGGCCCGATTTTAGGGCTAATATCCACAATGCCGTTGCCATAGCCAAGCGCTCCGTCAAGGAAGGTCATGCCTTCCATACAGAAGACAATACCCTTGAACTCATTGAGGCCAACCACATGATCTTTTTCGTCGGCCATATTGATTCCATCCCATTTTGTGCTAAACCACACAACACGGCACTTGAACTTCTCGCCAGCCAGCACATCGCCCACCAAATAGGGTACCAATGGCAAAGACGATCAAGGCCATCATTGCAACGATTTTTGATTTAGACATGTTCCTTTCTCCTTTCTGATTTTGATTTATTTGATAAAAACTTTCTTTTTGGTTAACCATTGGCTTTTTCGCTCTATTATCCAGCCATCCAGGTATTCAAGGATTACTCGGAAGGCAGGGTGTATGTGAGAATGGTATCGAGGTACCATTGAGCACCAACACCAGGCGCGGAAGCAAGGCGCTTACCGGTGTAGCTTCCACTCCCCTGGATTCCTTCGAACCGGCCAGTCCCCCCGATAGATTCAGTCGTTCCCTCCCAACTGGAGGTCTTCCCGTCTGGATCAGATGTTATGGTGTTCTGCCACTTTCCCCATAAGGTGGAGCCGTCCTCATAGGTGGCCAGCGAGTATGACAGACTCTCGCCGTTCCCTTTGATGTAGTCAAAGAAGGACTTGGCCGAGTAGGTCGCAACACTGCCGTCATCGCAGGACTGCACGCCTGCGAGCTCCGACACGCCGAGGATGTGGCCTGGCACGTCGCCGACCTCAATAACGTGCACCTTGGGGAGGTGCCCGGTCGTCCGGCATTTCACCGTATAGGTCTGCGCCCCGGCCTGTGTGATATAACCAAAGAGCCAGGCTGCGATTATCAAAATACCAAAGAGAATCCAAATGGACTTTCTTGTAGCCATTTCCGTTTCCTCCTTTCATTTATTATTGATGACATATAGATAAAAGCAGGAAAGGCTCCAAAGGGATGTAAGAATCCTCCCGGAGCCTATCGCATGGGCATCTTCTGGAAAATCCACTTCATAAATCCTCCAGAAGGTTTAAGATTAGATTGCTTAGTTCGAGGAAACCAGGACCGTTTCTGACCCCGCTTTTTCTTTAAATCTTTGCATGCCTAATTGGGTAGTCTAAATGTTCTAGTTGACCTTAGAGAGCCTTTGAGTGCTCTCGCCACTCTTGCTTCCCCTACGGAAGAAAT
>DASPQI010000279.1:0-4211 GCA_035625045.1 Syntrophales bacterium
GAAGGCATTTCTTATTCATTTTCAATTGAAGGTTGCCTATTATAGAGATGAGGTCGGCATTTCCGCATCTTTCTCCATACCCGTTAATCGTTCCATGGATCATCCTGACACCGGCATGAACAGCAGCCAGGGAGTTGGCTACACCAAGGCCGCAATCATTATGCGCATGGATGCCGAGGAGACGGGGAGGGATATAAGAGATTACCTCCTCGATTATTGTGGTTAAATGATGCGGCATTGTCCCTCCGTTGGTATCGCACAGGACGACCATATCGGCCCCGACGGAAAGGGCTGTCTCTATCACCCGGCGCGCATACCCGGGATTATTCTTATATCCGTCGAAAAAGTGCTCCGCATCAAAGATGACTTCTTTTCCTTTCGTTTTAAGATATTCAATAGAATCACGGATCATATCCAGATTCTCATCGAGTGATACATTGAGAATCTCGGAGATGTGCAGATCCCAGGTCTTGCCGAAAATGGCAACTGCCGGCGTTTCCGCCTGCAGCAGAGCCGCGATGTTCGAGCATGCCGCTGCTTCCATATTTGCCTTTCTGGTGCTGCCGAATGCCGTGAGACGGGCATGCCGGAATGAAACATCTTTGGCCATTTCAAAAAAGCGCACATCTTTAGGATTTGATCCCGGCCAGCCGCCCTCAATGTAATGGAAACCCATTTTATCGAGAAGCTGTGCAATGCGCAGCTTTTCCTCCGCCGAAAAATTGATCTGCTCTCCCTGAGAACCGTCCCTTAAAGTTGTATCGTAAATCAAAACATCCGACGAATTCATAAACCCCCCTTTTCAAAAAAAAACCGCTATCAGATGACCTGATAACGGATTCTGTTTGCTCTTATAATTTTTATTGAAACACTACACCACTACCAGGTTTCCTATTTAAGGAACCTAATTATGCCTTTGATGCCTATGCTTTTCTGTGTGGTGAACATGTTTCCGTTTATGCTTCTTTGTTGATCCAATATATTTGTCTATTTTATAGTATATATACTGTTTGTCAATAGTAAAGTTTGTGCAGATTTTCAGTGCAATAAATTGTAAACAGAAAAGAATAAGAATTGACCTTATCGATTTACTAATGTACGTAAACTGATAAACTACTTAAAAGGAGACTAAACTTGACTGTAGACGATCAGAAAAAAACACCCGAAATGAAAATTGACCAGGACAATCTGTATCATGAGGAGACATTTACTGATCTAAAGGTTGGTTGGATTCGACGATTAACTCCCGTGATGCCTGATGGCAACAGAGATAAAAAGCGGGAATCCCTTTTCATCGGACAGACGCAGCTGGTCACGCCCCAGGGCTCTATACCGATACAGTGCCCGATACCGGCGAAGACACTACCGGAGGCCATAAAAAAATTCCCTGAAGCAATGGAACTGGCAATCAGAAACATGATTGAGCGGGCCAAGGAAATGCAGGAGCAGGCCACCTCCAGAATAATCAGACCTGATCAAATTCGGTGAAGAAAAAGAAAAGAGGAGCTTTCTTTAAATGCGCTGAACTGTATTTGACTTTATAGACAGTGCCCAGTTAAGTCTTGTTTCATTACCACTAACGCCTGCCAATCTGAACATTGGCTAATTGGCGCCCATCAATGACAACGGCTTAAAAGTAAACATATACCAAACAGCCAATTTTCTTTCTGGGTAAGGCTTGGTTCCTTCCCGAAAGTCCCAGTTTACGAGTTTTGACAAATGTGCGAGATTGCAACTCGCAATCTATAACCGGGCAATATTAGAAAAAAATGGCCCACTGTTTCAAAGTGGGAGGTTTCATAAAGGACTGGGTTAGATCGCGGTGCATAAATATCCACGCCATGGCACTACTCCTTACGATCTTCGTCTTCTTTTCTGTCCCGGAGCGGCTCTATGTCTGGTCGTCAGTTATACCGACTACTATTTACGGTGGACGATTAAGCGCCTTTGCCACTCATGAGTTCTTAAACGGGTGTACTAGATGACTAAATCCTTCTTCAATTAGAGGGATCTTTTTTTCAGTACATTTTCAAAATAAGGAGGTAACAACATGTACGTAAGGAAGATTATTTTATCCTCTATCACCGTGATGTGCTTGCTGGGTGCCGTCTCATGCGCCCATGTGGACAGAGCTGCAGTAGCCAGGAGTAGTGCTGAATACAAGGCGGCCTCCCAGGATCTGGTCAGGCTGTATGCGGGCGCCACGGACGAAGCGTCAGCCAAGGCCTCGGAGGCACAGATCAATGCGGCAACCAAGCGTGAGAGAGCGGCCGAAGAAGCATTGAACGCGGCAATGCAGAATCTCGATCTGAATAACAAGAAGAATGGCAAGATGATCGAGAATGCATTCATGGAGATGCAGGCCGACAATGAAGCGGTTTCGGTGGCGCATCAAAAGTTCTTGGAGAGCCAGGCCGCAGCCAAGGCATGGAAAGAGATGAGTTATGGTGCTTTTGTACAAGGCGAGCTGCCACCTGCAGAAGTAGAGCTACCACCTTCACAAGTAGAACTGTCGCCTGCGCTTTCTTCAGACGATCTTCGAAAAGTTGTGACGTGGATTGCACAGGAAGTATCCAATAGCCGCCAGCCGTACTGCTATCGGGATAGTTACGGTCGTGGCGTGGGTAAGCCGATGAAGTGCAAAGCAGGAGAACAGGAGGATGCCGGTTTGTGCTACGCTCCTTGTCAATCGGGTTACAAAGGTGTGGGCCCGGTGTGCTGGCAGAGTTGCCCTTCCGGGTTTAGGGACGATGGCGCTTACTGCGCCAAGCCAAGGCCGTACGGCCGCGGTGTCGGTTATCCTTGGAAGTTTGGCGATGGTCTTAACGACCATGGCATGCATAGCCGGTGTGAAAAAGCTAATCCACAGGGATGCGAGAAAAATGGACTAATCTATTATCCGAAGTGCAGAGAGGGGTTTCATAACGTCGGTTGCTGCATTTGCTCTCCCAATTGCCAGTTGGGTCAGACCGACATTGGCGTTTCCTGTCAAAAAAAGAGTTACGGGCGTGGTGTGGGCAAACCCTTGTCGACCTGTTTAAGCAGTGAGGAGAAGGACGCGTGGCTGTGTTACCCTCATTGCAAGACCGGATTTCACGGCGTAGGCCCGGTCTGCTGGCAGAGTTGTCCTTCCGGTCGAACCGATTGTGGAGTCGGTTGCTCAACAGGTAAAAATTCCTGTGCATGGGGTACAGTCAATATGGTCACTTCGCCGCTTCTACTCGCGGTAAATATCGCCACCATGGGTTCGAGCTCAAGCTCTAACTCCATGTTTGCCAGTATCTCGAAAACGATGAAGAAGATTGCTGACGCAACCAAAGATATAAGGGAGGCGGCCCGAAAATTATATCAGGAGGGTAAGGTCGTTTATGAACTGAGCAAAACGATTGATATGTGGGTCAATGATTATGTCGCCAATTTTGAAAACATGACTAACAAAAGGGTTGTCGACGAGTTGTCCAGTCATTTTAGCGGCAACGCACTGCTCTGGATCAAGCAGCAGTATGCGAAGAACCACCTGACATTGATGTTAAAATCTGATGGCATCACCACCGCCGAAAACGTTCTCAGCACGGTTTCAGCATTCGATTAACAGGGGTAATCAGTGCTTTTCTTAAGCCTATCTGCTCAACCGATACAAGCTTTCCAACGGTTACGCTGCTCTCACAAACAGTGCCAGCAAATCCGTGAACTGGAACGACCATAGTTGGCGGTTTATTGAACTGAGTGGCCAGTACCGGGGCGGTTCCTGCAAGTGCAGTCATTGGTTGTCAGGAAACGGGAGAATGCTGCAGATCAGTCGCGGGACCTACCAAGGTGGAACACATCCAGGGAAACTTGTAGCCGGGAAGTGGAATATTGGCTAAGACGGTAGGGAAATTACAGTCGGAAGTTTCGAGATTCTAGTACAGAAATAGAAGCTGCAGACATATCTTTTTTAGTTGACATAGCTGACTAGACGATCCTTTCAGCAGTACAAACGGAATTCATTGAAGTGACATAGCTTTGTACACCCTCGTAGGTGGCAGCACTTTTCTGAATAATCAGTTTCCAATTTGATGAGTAATGCTAATTACGGGATGAAACCCCCATGCCGACGGGTCGGCACAAAAAAGGATGAAAATTAAGCCACCCCTTTGTTCAACGGCTGGAATAGTTTATTTTCGAATAACTATACCAGACAAAAGGAGGGGTATCATGGATATTATAAT
>DASPQI010000280.1:0-11629 GCA_035625045.1 Syntrophales bacterium
AAAAGGCGGTCCGATGTTGAACTGTTTGAGATAACCAGGGATAATAGAGATGTTTTGCTTCAGAGAATTCTGAATTACTCATTATCAAGACCCTCCCATTAGAACACCCTTTTGTCATTCCGTGCTTGGAGACTGTGTCATAATTATTTTAGTTAATAAAAAGCTCTTTGACAAAAGAATATTTAGATTCACGAAAAAAGCGTAACATAAGCCATAGTGATATGGTAGAGTTTTTCAGAAAGGAGAAACATCATGGCATATCGATATGGCGACCGTCAGCAGATGAGTTTACTTCCCCAGAGCATTGAAGAATATGTTGCTGAGGATGATCCGGTCAGGGCCTATGACGCCTTTATTGAAGCTGTTAATTTCCATGAACTGGGAATCGACATCAACCCATATAAAGTAGGCAATGCCGAATACGATCCGCAGTCAATGCTCAAGTTGCTCGTCTACGGCTATTCGTATGGCGTAAAGAGTTCCCGAAAGCTGGAGCGGGAATGTTACCATAACATATCCTTTATCTGGCTCATGGGAGGTTTGAAGCCTGACCACAAGACGATAGCCGAGTTCAGGCGGCGGAACAAGAAGGCGTTAAAGAAGGTCTTGCGGCACTGTGCCCAGGTCTGTATCAAATTGAATCTGATCGCCGGCAATATCCTGTTTGTTGACGGCACAAAGATCCGTGCGAGTGCAGGGCGTCACCGAACCCATGACCGCGCTTATTACGAAAAGCTTTTGGTGGATATAGACCTGCGGATTGAGAAGTTGCTTGCCGATTGTGAGACCGCCGACCAGTCGGAGGAAGACGAACCTTCCTACGTAGCGATGGACAAGGAACTGGCTAAGAATCATAATTTGAAGGAGCGAATCAAGGAAACCCTTAACTTTTTCACGTCAGGTGACAGGAAGCAAATCAATCAGACTGATCCTGATTGCGCTATGATGCACAGTGTCCATGGCAGCCATGCCAGTTATAATGTCCAGAGCGTGGTGGATGATGAACACGGCCTTATTGTGCAAGCAGAAGCTGTAAGCGATGCTAATGACGCGCGGCAGTTTGCCCGGCAGATTTATCAGGCCAATGAGCTGTTGGAAGCACCCTGCAAAGTAGCATGCGCCGATGCCGGATATACGGATACCGTTGAATTGGAGAAGATTGATCAGCAGGAGATAAAGGTCATTGTACCGTCACAGCGGCAGGCATTGCATGAGGCAGAGAGCCCGTTTAGCAAGAGCCATTTTATCTACGACAAAGAGCAGGATTGTTACATATGTCCTGAAGGGCATAGGTTACTGTATAGCTTTACCAATAAGAGGAAAGGGAAGCGGCAATATCGGATGGAAGATAAGAAGTTGTGCCATCGTTGTCGGTTTTTTGGTCAATGTACCAAATCTGACAGGGGACGTAACATTATTCGGCTGCGCAATGAAGAGGTAAAGTTAAAGCTGGAGTCACAGTATGAACAGGCAGCCTCTCAGGAGATCTATGCCAGGAGAAAAACCCGAGTGGAACATCCCTTTGGGCACATTAAGCGGAATCTGAAAACCGACGCCTTTCTGTTACGCGGTCGCGATGGAGTTCAAGCGGAGACCTCACTGCTTGCGACCTGCTTCAACATTGCACGTGCAATTACGATTTTCGGAGTCGGAGTACTAAGAGAAAAGCTGGCGGCCTTGAATATGCTTCCTGCCACAGCATAAAGTAACAGAGAGATCAGCATGTGCACATGCTCCCACGGAACATCCGTTTGAAAGGAAGTCGGCCGGCGCGCCTGAAATCTTATCAGGTTGATCCTCGCGGCGAGTTTCTAATATTCTTTTGTCAAAGAGCAGTTATGTTACAAAGTCACAAAACTATTATGACACAGTCTCTTGATCCGGAATCTAGTGTTAACTTGACAAAGAGGTATTCCATTAAGTCTCCCTTTTATAAAGGGAGATTTAGAGGGATTTTTCGATGATATAACCCCCCCCAACCCACGCCAGCCGGGGACAGCCCTCCTGTCCCCTTTAGAAGGGGGTGAATTGACGTTATTTAAAAAGATCATCAAGCTTCTTGCGAGCAGTCTCGCCGCCTTGTTTAGTTTTTTCTTCGGCACTGTCCTTGAAATTAAAATAATCGCAAAAATTACTTCGATCTTTATCAAGTACCCTGTCTGCCTGTGGCTCACGGCACTGGTTATATGAGCGCTGGTCATAGAAGCGACAGTTCAGGCAGCAACGGAGATCTGTCTGGCAGAAAGGACACGCATCTTTCCTGCCGATAATCTTGTCGACTTTAACTTCCTTTTTGCACTTGTAACATACCTTCATACTAGGCTTAACACCCCATCAACTTTTCCCGATAGTAAATCTCCATCGGCAGAATGTATGGTAAGGATGCGGATCGGGATGTGCAAAGAGACATTCCACCTTTATGCGGTCATCGATGACCCTGGCATAATTCTCAAACTCACCGCGGTGCATTTCTTTACACAGAAATTCCGGCAGACCTTTATTAAGTCTTGCCACCTGAGGTGCGCAGATTGGTACGGAAATGATCACCTCATCTGCCTTTTCCTCAATGTCATATCCAATGATCATAGTCCACGGGAAAAGCCTCTGGGCCTTTGCAAAACCCTTCAACCCTTTTTCTTCAATACGAAAGCGGTTAAGGATATCCTTGGCGGCCATACCTGCCGCCTTTGCCCAGACCTTCTCATTGATGCGCTCCGCTGTTTGCTGATCAAATTCATCTGATACGAAGAGAAACCAGAAACCGTCAATCACCCTGTAATGCCAGAGCAAAAACTCAAGATAGTCTTTGATTTCTGCGGGACCCATATTTTCTAAAGGAGAAAGATCCATAGGTTTTATATTTTTCATAATTTTCGTCATCATGGTGAAAAATTTTATTGATAATGATATACGTCAATGGTATAAAAAGACGTCCCTGCCGAAGGTTTGTTGACAACTATTGATGTAAACAGCTGGGGGATCGTTCAATGGTAGGACAACGGACTCTGACTCCGTATATCCAGGTTCGAATCCTGGTCTCCCAGCCATAAAATAAATGGTGGGTTTAGCTCTATTGAGCTAAACCCATTTCTGTTTTATGAGCGCCTTGTGTTATTCCTAAGGCAAATTGCCTTTTTTCTGTTATTTACCCGAGATTTTAGCCCAGGAATCCCGCAATGTCACAGTCCGATTAAATACCGGGGCTTTATCTGAAGAATCAACAGAATCTATACAGAAGTAGCCGGATCTTTCAAACTGGAACCGGCTTCCTGTCGCCGCGCTTGCCAGGCTTGGTTCAACCTTGCACGACTTAAGAATCTCCAAAGATTTCGGATTCAGGTACTCAGTAAAATCGGAATCCCCCGCCAGAGGATCGGCGACGCGAAATAGGCGGTCGTAAAGGCGCACTTCAGCCGTCAGGGAGTGAGCCGCTGAAACCCAGTGGATGGTTGCATCGACCTTCCGTCCATCAGGGGCAAACCCGCTTCGCGTTTCCGGGTCGTAAGTGCAATGCACTTCGACAACCTCACCCGTGCCAGGATATTTAAAGAAACTTACGCATTTGATAAAGTATCCGTAACGAAAACGAACTTCTTTTCCGGGAGCAAGCCGGAAAAACTTCTTGGGCGGATTCTCCATGAAATCCTCCCGCTCTATGTAGAGCACGCGGGAGAAGGGGACTTTGCGGGTTCCCATTTCAGGTTTTTGGGGATGATAGGGGCAATCGAACTCCTCGACCTGGCCTTCCGGGTAGTTGTCAATAACTACGCGCAGGGGACGAAGGACAGCCATCACACGCGGGGCCTTTTCATTTAGGTCTTCCCTTACGCAGTTTTCGAGTAAAGCCATATCGACGGTGCTGTCGTTCTTGGCAACGCCGATACGATCACAGAAGTCGCGGATCGCCTCGGGGGTGTATCCCCGCCTTCTCATACCCGATATGGTGGGCATCTGCGGATCATCCCACCCGCTGACAATCTTCTTTTCCACCAATTCAAGAAGCTTGCGCTTGCTCATGATGGTGTAACTGAGGTTGAGGCGGGCGAATTCTATCTGCTGAGGACGATTTTCCACTTTTACTTCGTTGATGAACCAGTCGTAGAGAGGCCGATTGTTTTCGAATTCGAGGGTACAGATTGAATGTGTGATTCCTTCAATAGAGTCTGAGAGGCAATGGGCGAAATCGTACATAGGATAGATGCACCATGTATCGCCGGTTCGATAGTGCGTCTCTTTTTTAATGCGGTACATGACCGGATCACGCATGGTGATATTGGGGGAAGCCATGTCAATTTTGGCCCGCAGGACACGGGTTCCGTCTTCAAACTCGCCTGCCCGCATGCGTTCGAGCAAATCCAGATTTTCTTCAATTGATCTGTTTCGATACGGACTGTCTTTACCTGGTTCCGTAAAGGTGCCACGATATTCCCGCATCTCATCCGCGCTCAGGTCGCAAACGAAGGCCTTGCCCATTTTGATAAGTTGCAGGGCATATTGATAGAGCTTCTCATAGTAATCGGAGGCAAAATACAAACGATCCTCCCAGTCAAAACCCAGCCACTTCACATCCCGGATGATCGATTCCACATATTCCATACTTTCTCCGCTCGGATCCGTGTCATCCATGCGCAGATTACAGGTACCACCGTACTGGGCGGCAATACCGAAATTGAGGCAGACAGACTTGGCATGACCGATATGCGGATATCCATTCGGTTCCGGCGGAAACCTTGTGGCCACACGCCCTT
This sequence comes from Syntrophales bacterium, assembly GCA_035625045.1. Taxonomy (GTDB): domain Bacteria; phylum Desulfobacterota; class Syntrophia; order Syntrophales; family UBA2185; genus DATKLL01. The sequence continues at coordinate 4,749 of DASPQI010000280.1, forward strand.
GATGCTTGTTAGTCTTCAAGTCCTCTTCGATAATATCTCTGATGAAATCTGACGGAAGCGATAAACTGTTTTGGACCATATTGTGAATATCCTTTCTTCTGCTATGTGGGGCTGTTGAAAAACCCTCATCTGCTGCGTTGCTCTGCAAACCGAACCGCTCAACGTATTTCCATATACGCCTCGCGCTTCGGTTTTTGAGCGCCTTGCATCTAAGCGTTTTTGAACAACCCCATAATAAGGAGGTTTGTCAACAATCCCTATGTATGATTACTTAATCTCGTTTAATTTTGCCCTTGCCATCCGCTCCTGGCTGGTGTTAGGATAATCATTAATGACCTGCTGCAGAATAGCCCTCGCGCTTGTCTTATCACCCAGCATAAGAAAGGCAAATCCCTCCTTCAGCAGTGCAGAAGACACTTTTTCACCTTTAGGATAGTTTTTTACTACTTTGTCGTATTCAAGGATGGCCTCTTCATATTTCTTTTCAAAATAATAACACTCTCCAATCCAGAACTGGGCGTGATCTGAATATTCCGTTTTCGGATATTGAGTCAGGAAATTTTTAAACTCCGTCCTGGCCTTGTCATACTGTCCTTCCTTGAAAGTTTGATAGGCCCATGCGTAAGATGAATCCTTGTCTGTTTTGACAGTTAATACCTTCGTCGAATCGGCCTGGCTCTCTTTCCCACCTCCTGCGGATTGAGCCTCCTTCTTCTTAATCTCTAGCAAAGTTTCTATATAACTGAGACGAGAAGAGATATCGTCAAGCCTCTTTTTTATGCCTATGTATTCTTCATTATCACGAGGCATTTGGGCTTTCAGAGTTGAGACATCTTTTCCAATTACTTCACGTTCCCCTTTCAGGCTCTGCATATCTTCCTTAATGTCGGTAATATCCGCACCGGTATCGGCAAGCGTCTTGCGTAAGGTAGTCATAGACTTTTCAAAATCCTTACGTATGGCCGCATTTTCGTCTTTTAAAGACTTAGTGTCAGATTCAAGCTTCCCCTGTACACGCTGCAGTTCTTCTGTTGTAGCGCATCCAGTGATGTATGCCAGAAACACAATCACAAAAACAAAGAAATACTTCTTCAAATTCCAGACCTCCAGTCACAATCGTATCTTAAATATCATAAACTTAAATCATTTTACATAAGAAAAACCGCAGATTTTTATTTTGCGAAGTCTTATTTTAAAGAAAGTATGAAAGGGATGCATGATTCGAATAACCCGCATTTTTCTGAAAATGAATCCGGCATAAAAAGTAAGACTAAATTATATTTTTTTGACTTTTTGCAATAGGTAGATACTTCCTCCTATTTCACATACGTTTTATCCTTATTGAATCTTGTCAACACACGAAATATTGTTCCAAAATAATAAGTTACAAAAAGATTCTGGAAGGAGGTACGCAAACATGACAAGCAAAGAAGTGAAACAAGGGAGAAATTATTTTATTATAAATATTGATGAGCCTTATGCAGAAAAAATATATGATGTATTGAAAAAAGGTCAAACGGCTAAGGGAAAATGGCCGGAAGGAGACATTTCATTCGAAGAGTGGAAAAAGAAGACGTTTAAATAATGCAGTGGGGAAACATGATGTATTGTCATTCACTCGGTCCTGTTCCCGCCCCCCGATAAAAGCAATTGAGGGCAGGCTCCAGCGGGAAAATAACGTATTGTCATTCCCTCGAAAGAGGGAATCCAGGCATGCCCCCGCGAAAGCGGGGAACCATGACAAACTATAGATTCTTGCTTGTGGGAATGACGGTAGCAGCATTAATATAAAGAAGCGTTGAATACAATACACTAGTATCTGTCATAAAAAGGATCGATGATGATAAATGGCGTAGTACTATTATTGCCCATAGTGCTGATTATTGGCTGCTCCGCGGGCCGACCTGCAAATCTTGGTATAGCCAATGGCAAGTTCTCGCCATGCCCGGACTCACCCAATTGCGTATCTTCGCAAAGTAAGGATAAAAGGCATTTCATAGAGCCAATTCGCTATAAAGGGGATCAGCAACGGGCTAGAGACCGGCTGATTGTCGTAATACAGAGGATGAAACGTTCGAAAATCGAGACTGTCAGAGATGACTACATCCATGCAGAATTCACTTCTGCTATCTTGCGATTCGTAGATGACGTTGAGTTTTATTTTGACGATAACACAAAGACGATACACATGCGTTCCGCTTCCCGGATCGGGTATTCCGATCTTGGTGTCAACAGGAAAAGATTGGAGGAGATAAGGTCGATGTTTAATGCCCTCTGATGAAATCTCGGAAGGACAGGGCCGTCAATAACCTAGGAACGATGTTAATTTCCTGATCTCTTCCATCAGATGTTCAAATCCTTGTATCGTCAAAGATTGTGGGCCGTCAGACAGGGCTTTGTCCGGTTCAGGGTGTACTTCCACCATTATACCGTTTGCACCTGCAACCAGCGCTGCCTTGGACATTGGCGGCACAAGGCTTCTCTTGCCGGTAGCATGAGAAGGATCGATGATTACCGGCAAATGCGAAAGTTCATTAATCAGCGGTATTACGGAAAGATCAAGACTGTTGCGTGTGGCTGTCTCAAAGGTGCGTATGCCGCGTTCGCAGAGGATGACTTTGTGATTCCCTTCAGAATAGATGTATTCAGCCGCCGCCAGGAATTCCTCTATTGTTGCACTCATTCCCCGTTTCAGAAGCACGGGTTTGTTTATCCGTCCTAGCTCCTTCAATAGATCGAAATTCTGCATGCTGCGGGTGCCAACCTGGAGCACATCCGCATATTCCGACACAAGTGATACATTTTCCGGTGTCATGACCTCCGTCACTATCGGAAGCCCCGTCTTTTTTTTAGCAAGGGCCAAAAATCTTAACCCTTCTTTTTCAAGCCCCTGAAACGTATGCGGCCCCGTCCGTGGCTTGAAGGCACCGCCCCTGAGAAGATCAGCCCCTATACGCTTCACGGCAATAGCAGTTCTGATGATCTGGCTCTCGCTTTCTACAGCACATGGACCGGCGATAACGATGGGCCTTTTCCCTTCACCGATTTCAACATCGGCGACTTTTATTATAGTCCCCCGCGGATGAAAATCCCTGGATACCATCTTGTAAGGCTTAGTAACGTGGATTACTTCCTTAACCCCGGGAAGGTCACGGATGTTCAAATCATCGATATATCCCTTATTGCCCAGCACACCGATAGCGGTCCTCTGGCTTCCGGGGATGGGTTTGGCAGTTAATCCCATGTTTTTCACTGCCGCAATGACGGCATCAATCTGTTTATGGCTGGCTTTGTGATGCATTACGATTAGCAAATCTGCCTCCGTTTATTTATTAGAATCTTCGACCTGTTATTATAAGTTTAAGAAGAAAATGTCAAATTATCTAATTAGAGAAGTATTTTTAAAGAGTTCAAGGACGTTATATAATACTTTTGGTTAAATCTTTAGGAGAAAAATCTTCTTTAAAAGAGAGCATATCGCGATTTTGACGCAGATCCACCCTTTCACTTGGTAATCCTTATTGACTAAAGTCTCATGTTTTTAATTTTGAGTTTTCATACTTCATTGAAATCAAAAATATCAAAAACAGCGGACATCTAACTTAGAATGTGATATGTTTTATTAATAGGATTTTTGCACGATTCCCCAAATCAATAATCAAGGAGGTGCGTATGAAAGCCAAGTCTTTAGTCTTTTCTTTTCTTATTCTTTTTATTCTGATTGTTGCTGGTGCTTCCCAAGCCGCGATGGTTCAATCTTCGGATGGTGCGATAATCTACTATGAGAGTAAAGGTACGGGAAGCCCGATTCTGTTCATTCATGGCTGGACTATGTCAGGCAAACTCTGGGATAAGCAGGTGGATAAGTTGTCACAAAATTACCAGGTAATCAGAATGGACCTCAGGGCGCATGGCAACTCCAGCAAGGTGCTTCACGGCCACACGATACCGCAATACGCGAGAGACGTGATGGCAGTAATCAATGACCTTAGGTTAAAGAAGGTAACCCTTGTCGGCTGGTCTTTAGGGGGACCGGTTGTTTTAGAATTCTGGAAGCAGTTTGGCGCCAGCAGGATTAATGCCTTGGGGTTGGTAGATATGACCCCATTCCCTTTTTCTCCTGCAGATTGGAATGCCCATGGATTGAAAAACTACAACTTCGATGGAATGAACAATGCTTTTGTATCTCTACAGGATAACAGAAAAGCTTTTGCTGAAAGGTTCATAAATAATATGTTTAAGAGTGCTGCTGCGCCGAAAGAAGATATGGAGTGGATAATGAAAGAAACCCTGAAAACCCCCACACCTATTGCCGTAGCCATATACTCAGATTATCTTATGAGAGATTATACAGGGGTCTTGAACAGAATCTCCGTGCCCACGATTATTTTCTCAGGTGACTCCAATATATTCAAAGGTACAAAGACGATGAAATATGTACATACCCAGATTTCGGGATCAACGTTTGTTTCATTCGATAAAAGCGGCCATATGCCTTTCTATGAAGAACCGGAAAAATTCAACAATGCTCTCCTTGATTTTCTAAAGGCCATAAAGAATAGATAGGTCACTACAGAGACCTTAATGCCCCGCCCTGTCCGGGCGGGGTGCTATGGTTCTAATGCTTTATTGTAGGTAAACAAACAACCTCCTTTTTATTCACCCCCTTGGTAACATTTAATTTGAGGCAATTCGGTCATCGGTATTTTATTGACACAAAATAGGCTTTTCCCTATACTCTCTGCAAAGATAAGTAAAATTTCCAACCGTATCATTGCATGACTCGGTATCGCCCGAAAGGAAGATTTTGATCATGGCTGAAGGAGAACGTCATCTGTGCAATTTCTCTAGGACCACTTCCTGAGCTTCTGTCCTAGTTGTGATTATAGGGCTCATCTTAACCACAGCCCTTTTCTTTCAGGTACGTCAATACCAGGTGGACCGTTTTAGGCTGCAGTTTGAGAGAGATTCGGCAATACGCTGTAACCTTATCGCGCAAAAGATGTAGGAGTGTCTCATCTTCGTCAAGGCAGTCAACGATATTTTGCAGGACATACTCACGTGGATCGAAGCGAATTCACAACTTTCGTACTTCCTTTTCTGGCAGAATATAGGCAATTGCAGGCACTTGAATGGATTCCACACGTAACTTTTGATGAACTACTCGCTATGAAAAGATGTAATATTTACCTTTTATATAAAGTGTGGATGGCTTCCTGTTGACAAAAAAAAGTAAAAACCTTGCTTGGTGAAAAAAGTATCATGAGACATAGTGGCAATTAGGAGAGAATAATGCAAAAATGAATACAGTACCTAAAAAGATTCTGGGTTTGGAGACACAATCGATTACCAAGAAGCTAACACTCAGTCTTATTATGAGCGCCCTCATTGTTTCGGCAATTGCCATTACCGCAATGTATTATGTTGTGTCCAATTCGGTGAAAAAAAGCTAGGAGATTTGAAATATGGAATCTCGGAGTGTATCACAAAAGCTGGATGTGCGTTTCTTTAATAAACTACGCTTAAATTGGGAAAGATTACAATTCAGAATGGTTGTGCTCATTCTGATAGCAATAGTTCCTTTGCTGGTGGCATTGATAGCTTTTATTATCATTCGCGCTGGAGAAGTAATTGAAAGAGATGCAAACGAAAAGCTTCGCATGGCAAACAGTTCATTAGCATCAAAAGTATCAATATGGCTTAGTTTTAATGAAAGCGCCTTGAAAGAACTTGTTCTTTTGCCGGGTATTATTGGCATGGATCCAAAACAACAAAAGCAGATTCTTCAAGCGATGCAAAAAGCGCATCCAGATATGTATTTGATTTTTATTGCTGACATGAAAGGTACCAGTATAGTTCGAAACGATGACCATGTACCGATAAATTATAGCGACCGGGAATGGTTCAAAGAAGCAATAAGTGGTGCTGTTGGATACCAAATCCACATAGGTCGCACTATAGGAGAACCGGTACTAGGTTCAGCTATGCCAATAAGAGATGCATCCGGCAAAATGATCGGCCTTGGATGCTACGCTACAAGAATAACTGCTATAACAAAGCAGGTTGAAGCTAGCAAAATTGGCAAAACCGGCTTTGCTTATGTTGTGGACAATCGCAACAGGGTTGTGGCGCACCCAGATCCAAACTTTTCTGCTGGGTTGCCCAATCAAAAGAACGAACCTCCAGTCATTCACGATCTAGGTAACGAGCCTCCAATCATTGCTCTGCGTCAAGGCAAGGAAGGATTATTTGCGTTTACCGACAAACAAGGTCAACGATGGCGCGCCTATGTGAGTGTGATATTAGACAACTGGGGCATAGTTGTTCAACAAAAAGAAGATGAGTTGTTGGAGCCGCTACTATTATTCCGTCGTGCATCCTTGGTAGTACTGGCTATCGGTTCTATAACGATGCTTTTTCTGACTTCGATGGTTATTCGGAGAGCGCTCCATCCAATTGGCGCTCTGACAGATACCGTTGTCGCTATTGCCGCAGGAGATTTGACACGAAGAGCCCCAGTGGAGAGTAATGATGAGATAGGCCTTCTGGCTGATAAGTTTAATTTCATGACAGACAGGCTTAGAGAGTTAAGCAGAAGTCTCGAACAGCGAGTCACCGAGCGTACCGCCCAACTTGAAGCCGCAAATAGGGAATTGATGGCGGCCAAAGATGCCGCAGAGTCCGCCAACAGGGCGAAGAGCGACTTTCTGGCGAATATGAGCCATGAGCTGCGCACGCCAATGAATGCCATTCTGGGATACTCTCAACTGATGCAAAGAGACGCATCTCTGCGGCCTGAACAGCGGGATTATCTGAACACTATCAATCGCAGCGGCGAACATCTTCTGGCATTAATAAATGATGTGCTTGAGATCTCCAGG
>DASPQI010000281.1:0-5832 GCA_035625045.1 Syntrophales bacterium
CCCTGAAATCTTTTCCGGATTCAAAGACACGCTCTGTTCCTTGGCCATCTTGACAGAAACCCGGTCTAGGTTGGGTATCAGATTAGCGCAGCATACTTCTCTGCCGCAAATTCCCAACCCTTTTATCATTCTTGCCTCATGCCGAGCGCCGATCTGCCTCAATTCAATCCTTATCTTGAACCGCTGAACAAGATCCTTAATTAGCTCTCTGAAGTCAACACGGTTTTCCGCAGTGAAGTAGAATATTATCTGACTCTTATCAAAGAGGCATTCAACATCAATCAGCTTCATGGGAAGATTGCGTTCCCTGATTTTCTCCAGGCAAAATTGACGGGATTCCTGTTCCAGTATTTCATTTTCCTTTCTGACCGTCAAATCTTCCTCTGTAGCTTTACGAACGACATTTTTTAGGTTTACCGGCAGTTGATAAATCGGCACAGGCTTTACGTCAGTAATAACTGTACCCAAAGACATACCGTTTTCGGTATTGACAATTACCTGATCGTTCCTTTCCAACTGGAGACCGGAAGTGTCAAAGCTGTATATCTTTCCATCTTTTCTAAACTTTACCCCGACAATATTTTTCAGATCGACCTGCTCCTTTTCCCAAACTCTTATAAATGACAAAAAATCCAATCATTCACAATACCTGCTGAGTTTAAACATCATCGTCTCCAAAGTCAATTGTTTATTGGCATTCTGATTTATGGCATGGGAAGCCCGTTCCAGCGCCTTTATGCTGTTCAGGATGTCCTGCCCTGATATACATTCAGCAAATGATTTTATTATGTCCATGTGATCCTGGTTGATAACCCGATCCGTATCACCGGTTTCTTTATAAACCAGCACATCCCTATACCCTGACATTAAGATACTGAGCCCTTCTATTATTTCTTGTCTTTCCTGTCCAAAATCATTTGCAACAGATAACAGCTTGAGAGGATCTTTGGCTTTGATTTTTGACATTATATCAAGGATCGCATCCCTCATTATCAGGTAGGAATCATCCCTTAAAGCCTGCGCCCTCCCGATGCTCCCGCCGGATGATAAAGAAACAAGATAAGAAGCTTTTGGGTCCATTGATAATTTCTCCTGTAGGTATGAGGCGATAGTCTTCTGCCTTAAAGGATTAAACCTCAAATGCTGGCACCGGGACAGAATAGTCATGGGAAGCAAATGAGGGCGCGATGTGGTCAATATCAATATATTCGATGCCGATGGCTCTTCAAGTGTCTTCAGTAGGGCATTTGCCGAAACGATATTCATTTTATCAGCATCTAGGATGATGAATATCCGCTTTCCTCCTTCAACCGGCTTGAACTTCATTTGTTCCTGAAGTTCTCTAATCTCTTTAATTCTTATAAATTGCCCGTCGGCTTTGATTGTAACGACGTCGGGATGATTCCCATGGTCTATCTTTAAACATGATGCACATGTATCGCATGCATCAAGGCTTTCTCTCCCGCTCCTGCAATTCAGGGCCTTGGCAAAGACCTCTGCCACTGTCCTTTTTCCGATACCTTCCATACCGTAAAAAAGATAAGCATGGGGAATATGATTCCTTGCCATCGCGGTTTGAAGAACACTTATCTGTTTTTCATGACCGTAAATATCTTTGATAGACATAAAACCACCGATGTTGAATACGAAAAAATCGAAATACTAATATCAGAAAACTGATAGTTTTGTATATCGGGATTTTAATGTTGATAAGTATTGGGGATTTCTTGTCTAGAATTTCTTATCAATGGATGCCGAAAGGTGGACACATACTTCTCGGTGGATTGTTTCTATATCTCTTGCACTGTCGATGATCCTGAATCGTTTGTCATCCTGCCTTGCCAAGAAAAGATAACCTTCTCTAACCCTTATATGAAATTCCAAATCCTCTCTTTCAAACCGATCTTCCGCCAAACCTTCTTTCATACGGGATATTCTATTTACGGCCCTTTTTAAACCAACCTCAACCGGCAGATCAAAGAGAAAGGTTAAGTCGGGCTTTATGTTAGATGAGGAGAAATCATTAAGAAACCGTATTAAATTTATATCTAACCCCCTGCCGAAACCCTGGTAGGCAATTGTTGCATCATAAAACCGATCACATAAAACTACCGTTCCTTTCTTTAGTGACGGAATTATCACATCCTTAACATGTTGAGCCCTGGCCGCGGAAAAAAGAAGAATTTCTGTTTCTTTACAAATCTCTTCACCTGCTCCTTTGTTTAACAGAATTTCTCTGATCCTTCTTCCGATAGGAGTTCCTCCCGGTTCTTCAGTAATTATAAAAGGGATATTATTTTGCTTTAAATATTCTCCGGCAAGCTTAATCTGGGTGGTTTTCCCACAACCTTCAATACCCTCAAAGGAAATAAATCGTCCCATTTTCATTATAGAATCCATGTTAACATGTCTCAATGAGAACTAAACTAATCATAAGATATAAAAATATTTTAATGTGGATTATTTAGAATATTAGGATTTTGGCACCATTGCCCATGAATCGTCGAATTTCTCTATGCCAGATCAGGCCAAACCTTAGTAAAAACAGAAGAGGGGAAAACATCCTCTCTTAGCCAATGTGGATGGTTTCCCCTTTTTGGTCTTAATTATTGTATGTGATTCTATTTCTCTTCCCCCGGTACGATCGCTTCCACAGGACATTGATCAGCGCATGTTCCGCAGTCAGTACAAAGCTTGGCATCAATGACATATTTTTCCTCACCTTCGCTGATTGCCTCAGCGGGACATTCACTTTCGCAAGCGCCACAAGCAATGCATTCATCTGTTATTACGTACGCCATTTTATATTCTCCTTATCTCTTTTTATTTTTATCGGCCTTGTGAAGAAGTTCAAAGCCTTCTTTTGCTATTTTAAAAAGTCACTTTTTTAAATTTACGCCACGGCAACAACCTCTTTCACTCCAGGAACTTCCTTTTGTAGATATTTCTGTATACCCATCTTCAGCGTCATTTGCGACATGGGACAACCATGGCAGGCCCCCAGAAGTTTTACCTTGACAATACCTTCATCATCGACATCAACAAGTTCAACATCTCCCCCGTCAGCCTGAAGGTTGGGTCTGATACGCTCTATGGCACTGCGCACTTTTTCCTTCATAATATGACCTCCATTTTTTAACTCATCAAAGGCTAACGGTGCAAGATCAAAGAGTCCGCCCTTAGTCTTTAATTTAATACCCCCTTTTAATGTGGCATTTCCTTTATTATCTTCTTTACAAGACCCTTTGCCACATCAGGAAGTTTCGGCTTGATAAGCATATAAGTTTCTACTTCTTGATGACCCGCCTTCCAGATAATTTTACCTGAAGCGGCATCGATCATCTTAATACCGATATCTACCTTGGCTACCTTATCATCGTCTAACTTCGTGTAATTCCAGTAATCTAAATTGGCTACTAAAAAGGCATCAACTTCCAATTTCTCACCAATCTTCTTACTCAGCTCAGGATCTGAAAAATTGACCTCCTTAAGCTTGGAGAAATAGTCAAGGCAAACTGTTCGAATTTCCTTATTGGACTGAATCTGGCAACTTATCATATCTGCATCAATAACTTTAGCAAACCACCCCCGGTCAACTAGGACGCCCGCGATAACCTTATCAATTACCCCCCTTGCTTCTTCATATGTGCCCACATCAACTGGGAACAGTCCAACCCTTTTGGGGTGATAATTCTTTGCCTCCGGTTCAACCTGAGAATAGCGAAGCCCGCCGCAACCGAAAACTAACAGAAACAGAAGAACCAGTAAGGGCAATGTGAGTACTTTTTCAGTCATATGATCAGCCCTCGCATTAAATCTTCAAGTAAAGCCATATCAAGGAACTTACACCAGCACAAAAATAGCTGGTTTCAAGAATACCCTCCTGTACTGCGCCAGAAAATGTCGCCCTTCTACCATAAAGTTTTAAATAAATCCACATAAAAAATACGCATATCAAAAGGATAAAACTCAATGAAGGAGTCCATCTGAAGTAATAGGATATGCTAAGCAAAATGAACAACAAAACCAGTATTACATTTAAAAGTATCTGGGTAGGTTCCTTGCCGATTAGTACAGGAATAGTCTCCCTTCCAATGAGTTTGTCGCTCTGGAAGTCCAGCATATCAGACATTGCCGAGCGGACAAAAACAATACCAAATGTAAAAAGAAACGCGACAACTAAACCGGGAGTAATGGTAAGGCTGATTTCAAACTGAGGCAGCAAAGCCACTACTGCAGCCCACGCCAGGGCCATTGCTATGTTCTTGGAACCGGGAAGGTCCTTTATACTTTTAAAATGCCAGTCATCCGGCAGTATTTTCATATTATAAAGCACGCCAAGCGCTGAAATGGTAAAAAGTAAAATAAAGGCATTCATACCTGTGATAAAAGAACTTGCCAGAGCCAGTACCATTGACAGCACTGCCGCGTATAAATAAACCTTTTCATGTTTTCGATAAGACTCTTCTCTGAATGAACCGATAATAGTGCTTGTTTTTCTGTCGATGATACGGTTGAGGGTATGCATGGCATATACATAAAGGGACGTTGTTAGAATATTTAATGTGTTCGCCTCTAGTCTCTGCAAAAGCGCGCTTGAAAAGGATAGACATCCAGCTCCTATAGCGGAATAGACATCCGTTTTTACAACAAATACCCATAATTGAAAGAGCTTCTTAACCTTCTTCTCTTTCTCTCTCTGGCGGCTTGTAATACCATCAATAACCCGGTCGATGATCCAAGTCGGTGTTGATGCACCGGCAGATATACCAATCTTCTCATAGAGGTTTATAGGAATCTCTTTTAATTCATCAGCCGTTTCAATATGAAATGTCGGCTTACCCTGAAGCTCTGAAATCCTGACTAGCCGTTTTGTGTTTGCGCTGTTCCTGCCGCCGACAATAAATATAGCATTCATCTCTTCGGCCAGATGCTTTACTTCCGCCTGCCTCTTTTCTGTAGAATCGCAAATAGTATTGAAGACAACAGTGTCAGAAAATTTCGCTCTGATTTTGTCTGCAATATTAATAAACTCATCCATATTCTGCGTAGTCTGAGCGACAACACAAACCTTTTCCAGAAAAGGAAGCTTTTCAATTTCATCAGCACTGCCTATAACGACACCCTTACCATAGGCATAACCCAAGATACCATTCACCTCCGGATGTTCCCTGTCACCTACGATAAGAACGGTATAATCCTGCGATACGTGTTTTTTGATAATGGCTTGGACATGAGCTACTTTAGGGCAGGTGGCATCAATGATTTTGAATCCCTTATCTTTGATTTTTTTTCTTTCTTCAGGTGATATGCCGTGGGCTCTGATTATGATTGTGGATCCTTTACTGGAAGCATCAATATCATTGATGTTACTTATCGGGATAATTCCCCGCTTTCTGAGGATTTCAATAGTCTGGGGGTTGTGAATCAAGGGGCCATATGTATAGACATTTTCTTTTCCCTTGCGTTGGGCAATATTGAGAACCAGATCAACGGCCCTTCTGACACCCATGCAAAATCCTGCTGTCTTGGCCAGTTTAACGCCCATCTGTTTTGTATAACCTATTAACAACGTGAAATTAAGTGAGAAAATAGGGTGTCATCCCTATTTTGCTAAATAAATAAAAAACTCCCTATTTCCTTTGGGCCCTATAAGAGGGGATTCATAAACACCCATAACAGTCAATCCCAACCCCGTGCAGAATTCCTTTATACTCTCTATCACCCTTTGCTGCACCTCAGGATTTTTCACCACGCCGTGTTTTTCTATCTCCTCCCGTCCTGCCTCAAACTGAGGTTTAATAAGGGCAAGGATGATCGCATCATTCTTTT
>DASPQI010000282.1:0-2771 GCA_035625045.1 Syntrophales bacterium
TATGAGTCAACGATCCTTTTTATTCACCCCTTTGGGTAACATTTAATTTGAGAAGGCAATTCAAAGGTAGATAATATAGTATAAGGTGTTTACATGTTTGTGATAGTCTTGGCTATTTCTACCGCTTTCTCAGGATTCAGGTACTCCCATACAGCTCCGGCTTTCTTATTTTTCATCTGCAAGATAATTCCGGCTGCTGTTTTATTATCCAATTTATTAAAAAGGGTGGCCACCTTGTCGGGTGGAGTTGCATCATATTCCTTGGCCAATTCTTTTATTCTTTTGTTTTCTTCTTTATCAGATTCCTGAGAAACAGTTGTCTTTTCTTTCTGGCCCTGAAATATTTCTATTTTTGCCACAATTTCTTTTTTCATGGAATTAAGTCTTTTTTCTTCAAGGTTAACGAAATTTTCTCTTTCTTCGAGTTGCCTTCGTCTGTCTTCCAGTGAAATCATTAAATTTCGTTCATCCGCCAGCGTATCCTCAAAGATATCTCTCACCGGAGCGCTATCCGACGTTTGCGAGGATGAATCAGCCATAGCATGATTAACAGACCATAATGGAATTTTATATAATCCCGACCTTTTCACAATTTCTCCTATGGCAAAAAGTTTCGCTATAAACAGAAATACTATTAGGATTTCAAATGTAATAAATATTTTCTTCATTTTCTCATACCATTACCGAATTTAATTATTGAAAAATCATCCAATTCTTTGCGGTCTTTAGCTGCCGTTTCAGAAAGATATTCAGCCATTTTTTTCTCCCGCAGGGTTTCCATAGCCTTTCTTTTCTTTACGGCTTCAAGGAGGTCCTCACGTTTAACATTGGCTTCTTCCTCCGCTTTGCAGACAACAGCAATCTGTTTTTCTTCTTTGCCCTTCAGGTATTCAATGAAGGCAAAGTGCCGTTGGATCACATCGGAATGAAGGGTATTTACTTGCATTTTTACTAAGTGCCGGATCAGCGCATTTTTTTCTTTTTTCAAATCTTCTAAAATATCCCTGGATATCTGCAGTCGCTTTAATGCATCGGTAAATGCAAGCTGACATTGTTCTTCTATTTGAGCCCTATAGTTTAATACTGCTTCCATCTCAAACCGGAACATAATTATATCGCCTATTCAAGCAAGGTAACCAAATCACGTCTGCTATCTGGGAAACTTACTTTTTCATCGATGGCCTGCATTAAAAAGGTATTCACCCTGCCAATCATTTCAATTGCGAAATCCACTTCCCTGTTACTGCCTTTAACATACGCCCCTATATTTATCAGGTCTTCTGCCTTTTTGTATGTTGCCAGAACGTTCAATATATGACCGGCTTTACCTTTGTGCTCATCATCCACAATGTCAATCATGACCCTGCTGATACTGTTTAGAACATCTACCGCCGGATAATGATTTTTCGCCGCCAATTCACGAGACAATACTATATGGCCGTCCAGAATTGATCTTGCCGCATCTGCAATCGGCTCATCAAAGTCATTCCCTTCTACCAGAATTGCGTACAGGCCGGTTATACTCCCCTTGCCTTCTACCGCACCAACCCTCTCAAGGAGCTTCGGCATAAGGCTAAACACGGAAGGCGTATATCCCTTTGTCGTCGGTGGCTCACCGATGGAAAGACCTACTTCTCTCTGGGCCATAGCAAACCTTGTCAGAGAATCAACCATGAGGAGTACGTCATTTCCCTGATCCCTGAAATATTCCGCAATAGATGTTGCGACATATGCCGCTCTCATCCTTATGATGGGATGGGTATCAGATGTAGCAACAACAACTACCGATCTGTCCAGACCTTCCTTACCGAGATTCTTTTCCAGGAACTCACGAACTTCCCTTCCTCTCTCACCGATAAGCCCAATAACATTCACATCGGCCCTGGTGTTTTTGGCCATCATCCCTAAAAGAACACTCTTTCCAACACCGGACCCGGAAAAAATCCCCATTTTCTGCCCCTTCCCGCAGGTGAGCAGCGCATTTATAGACCTTATTCCCAGATCCATCACGTCAGTAATCCGCTTCCTCCACAGCGGATTGATTGGACTGAAATATATAGGATATTCAGTCTGGAACTCGATCGGACCCTTTCCGTCAATAGGATTCCCCATGCCATCAATCACACGCCCCAGGAGACTTCTCCCGACCCTGATGTCCGCCTTCTTTCCAAGTGATACAATCTTGGCGCCTGGACCCACACCGCGGATCTCCTCTAGAGGCATCATTAAAACCTTGTCTGTTTTGAAACCTACAACCTCGGCACTGAGAGGATTCTTGTGGCCATTTGCATAAATCTCACACATTTCTCCAACAGAAGTGCAAGGGCCTTGACCCTCCACTACTAGACCTATGACTTGGCTTACTTTCCCGCAAACCTTGATAGGATTTGACAGTTCAATCAGCCTGTGGCATTTAGCAAAGTCAAACATTGTTCCCGCCGATGTTTCTTTCGCTCTGTGCGCCTCTTGTTGAAAAGTCATTTTTTACGGGATATGGCCTTCCTGACCTCATAAAGTTGCTGATCCAATCTTGCATCCACCTCACCGGACGATGTTTCAATTATAACCCCACCCCGCCTAATGCTGTTATCTTCTACAATCGACATGTTTCTGATATCGTCAAAGCCGTTAATAATATCTGTATTACTCTCTAGTATATATCGATAGTCTTCAGGGTTTAATCTAACCTTCATCCCCTCTTTATCAAGTACTTGTTTTATTGCACTTTTCAAAACATCATAAACAATTTCTTTGCTTGTTGTAACCTCTCG
>DASPQI010000283.1:0-5172 GCA_035625045.1 Syntrophales bacterium
TTGGGCGCGGAACGCAAGGAAGTAAGGCCTCCGACCTGGGTAAAGCCGCTCATATATCTTTCTGTCCCTTGGGCGGTAAGTATTCATACAGTGACTGCTTTTCTGTATGCTGGTCTCCCTGGAAGGCACCTCTGGCTTACAGCTATTATGGCTGCAAGGTTCCTTTCATCCGCATTTGCCTCCGGGCCGGCGCTGCTGATTTTGCTTGCTCTCATAGTCAGGAGTTTCAGCAAGTTCGATCCTGGAAAAGAAGCAATACAGTCTGTGGCAAAAATAGTGACGTATGCAATGGCGGTCAACGTGTTTTTCTTCCTGCTTGAAGTGTTCACGGCATTCTACAGCAATATACCGGGACATATGGCGCCTATAAAATATCTCTTTGTCGGGATAGAGGGACACACAAGGCTGGTGCCTTTTATGTGGACATCTGCAGCGCTTGCATTTGCCGGCCTTGCATTGCTGATTTACCCCAATACACGCAGTAACGAGGGGATTCTGCCTATTGCGCTCATTGCTGTGTTTCTTGCATGCTGGATAGATAAGGGAATGGGACTGGTAGTGGGCGGATTTATCCCTAACCCGTTTGAGAGAGTTGTTGAATATGCTCCGACGGCGCCCGAATTGCTCATCACGCTGGGAGTATACGGCATCGGCGCTCTCACACTTACCGTGCTTTACAAAGTCGCTGTTTCGGTTAAAGAAGAAGTCCAGGCCGGAGGGGCAGCGGAAATTTCACATCATTAAAAAGTTTTCGTAACTGGTAATAAGGCCACGTAGAGCGCGCTGCGCGGCCTTATTATTGCGGCATTCGCAAGCATACGTTTTGCACTTTAACTACGATATTGAACTATCAGACACCGTCAGGCCGGATATTGATTTCTGCATAAAACTCCCGTTTTCTGAGAGGAAGAATATTCGTTCACTTTCTCACAGTAATCGTGAGTGTGCCGGCTTTGGCAAAAAGTGACAGATTGTTTAGATAACCGATACTGTAGAAAAAGTAGCCTGTCCCTTTTTTATACTGGGATTTTAACCTAAACCACTTTTCTTTCTACCACTTGACAGATGATATCTGGCAATGATAGTATTGGACGATGATAGTATCATTCAGGGATGAAGAAACAAGACTTATATGGCGCGGAAACTTTTCAAAGAAGATTAAGTTGCCTATAAGTCTTCATAACCTTGCGAGACGAAAGCTGAGAATGATTGCCGCTGCGACTTCTTTGGATATCTTGAAAATTCCGCCTAACAACAGACTGGAACGGTTAAAAGGCGACAGAGAAGGGCAGTGGAGTATTCGTATTAATGATCAGTGGCGCATTTGCTTTCGATGGCACGATGAAGGCGCGCATGATGTAGAAATAACGGATTACCATTAAATGGAGGTCATAGAAAAAATGAAACGTTTAAAAAACATCCACCCAGGTGAAGTGCTTCAGGAGGAGTTTCTTGCTCCGATGGGGATATCAGTATACAGACTTTCTAAAGAGACAGGGCTTTCCCAAACACGTCTTGGACAGATCATCAGAGGTGAGCGTAATGTTACCGCTGAGACTGCCGTCAAGGTTGGGCGATTTCTGAATACGGGTCCTGAGTTTTGGCTTAATCTTCAGTCTCTTTATGATATCGAAGAGGCCGATAGGAGGTATGGCAAAGAGGTTGAAGCGATTCATCCGTATTCCGGAGTAAGTGCGGCGGCACGTTAATCGTATTATGCTCTTGTACACGAGGAGCAAGAAACTTTAACATTCATATTGTTCGGCGTCACTCTTGCTCACAGCAATCGTCGCTATGCAGCGATCAATCGAGAGTGAAGGTTATTTTTGACAATCGGCGCGATCATGTTTTATATCTTTTGCGTCTCGCCAGGCGATTCTGTTCGGAGAAGTGATAGCCATTCAGATGGGGTCATCCCAACTTCAGAGGGCGAAAAAAATCTGGCTTTCATTGCCCTACATATTCCCTCGATGCTCGGGAAAAGATTCATTTCATTAATCCCCATCATGTTTAACTCACTCATTACATGAGGCTTCTCTTTAACAGAAAGGAATGCTGTAAACAAAAAACTTTCTTTTACCTCTTCCGAACGTTTGAGAATGTATTCCTCCATGTTTTCAACGTTCGAGACTGTAAAAGCTCCCTGCTGGGGCATTAAGCGAGGATTATATTTTGCAAACGGTCGAATGATACTCACGTAGCTCATTGTTTCTCTGAGGTTCAATGGCTGTTGAAACCGGTGGGACCATTTAAGATAGTCAAAAATAAATATTTTAACATTATCCGACTGCGGATCAGAGTCATTAACCTCTCGGAATGCGAAGTAAGCGGCAATGAACGGGGAAAATGTCCAGTCGAGCAAGGGAGTCGGAAACCCGTGGTGTTGCAACAGAGCAA
Source organism: Syntrophales bacterium (assembly GCA_035625045.1). Taxonomy (GTDB): domain Bacteria; phylum Desulfobacterota; class Syntrophia; order Syntrophales; family UBA2185; genus DATKLL01. The sequence goes on from DASPQI010000283.1 coordinate 2,398, forward strand.
GAAAAGCACCGAATTCTTCAGGGACTGATAAATTCAGTATTTCATTTATTTGAGCGCAAATGTGATAATGAAGTTCTGGAATTATGACATCAAGATAATCAACAAGCGTTATTCCTGAATGCAATGATAATAACCTATGAAATGAGGTCTGCAATTTCCATTTCTCATTTGCGTGGCCTCGGCAGTAATATAGAGTACGATTTTTGGCTAACTGACTAACCCAATCCTTATATTGATCCCAAGTTATTGTCGTCATATATAGATCCTTACCTTCTGGTCTTATTTTAGATGAATGCAGAATACAAGGGCAATAGTTCAAACTATCGATTTCTTTAGGTCAGATTGTCGCGCCTGGTTCTCACGGGAATATTGCTTACATTTGCCTCGGCGAAAAGTGTCGGATTATCATTGAAATCTATATATCAGCATGCTACAGGCTGAAGACATCCTCTATCCCTCTCAAAACCGTAGGGTGGCTTTCAGTCTTTTCGGATTTAGCAAAAGGTCGAGCGCGGCTGTTGTTGAAGTTACAACGATATCAGCCGATGTGATTGCATCAACTGCACATCCTTCAAGCAGGCAGACGGCAATGCCTATCCTCGCCGCCTTGAGCATCCTTCTATCATTATTGCCGTTTCCAAGTGCAACAACAGAATCAACCCCGAGGTCTCGAATAAACTTCTCTTTCTGAATATCATGATTTTCCCCTGCCAAAATCTGCACCTTGCAGTTAATTTCCTGTAATTCGCTTTTAGCCATGCCAAAGGTGTCGGCAGTTAGTACATGTATGTCAAGAAATTCGGATATCTTATTCAGTCGTTCTTTCGCTCCAAGACAAAGCTTGCCATCGATCGAAAGGGTACCAGTAAAATCCGAAACAAGATGTTTCAGCCTGAGAGTTTTAAAACCGGGAATATCGAGCTCAAACATTAAACATCCCCCTTTCGTTGCATTGTCACGGCCTTCAGCAGCCTTATCACTTTGTCGAAAAGCCCATATCCTTCATCAACGACACAAGTGCAGACCGATGATCACCCTGAATTTCGAGAGACGACTTTTTAATTGTGCCGCCAGTGCCCAGTTTCACTTTCAGTTGTCCAAGCAGTTCTTCCATTTTTTCCTGCGGCATCTGGAGTCCATCTATGACTGTGACGGTCTTTCCGCGCCTGCCCTTCTTATCGAGCCGAACTATTACTTTTTGTATAGCTGCGGACACGCTTGCCTGAAGAGTTTTGACGGGTATCTCCTTACGAGAAATCAGCTTCTCTGTAGAGTATACTAATTTCGACTTTTCATCCGACATTGTTTATTTATTCCTTATATTCTTATTTGTCACGACAACATCGACCATGTCTAAATATTATCAAACAGATCAGAATATTTCATCCTAATATTATTTTTCTTTCTCACAGTAACTGACATGGCGGAGAATGCCGGGCATTATGCATGTTAGTAATGGAAATAATTAGCCTTGAAGACTTGAATCTGCTACTAACATTGTGTAATAATATGTGTAAGATATTGTGTAAAAGGAGGCAACTATGCCAACAAATTTGGCTATAGACGATGACCTTTTAGTTGAGGCGCAGAAAATAGGGAAGCATAAGACGAAGAAGAATGCAGTAAATGATGCATTGCGAGAGTATATTGAAAGAAGAAAACGGAAAGAAATTATCTCCATGTTCAGCAAAGTGGAGATGGATTCCTCATACGATTACAAGAAAGAGCGTAAGCTCAGATGAGAATACTCGTAGACACCTCTGTATGGTCTCTTGCCTTGAGAAGGCAATCCCCAATGGTAAATACGGAAGCGGTCCTATTGAAGACTCTCATCGAACAGGGGGAAGACATTTCCCTTCTTGGGATCATACTCCAGGAGATACTTCAGGGTGTTAAGCATCCTAAAGACTTCAATCGACTAAAGGATTATTTTGCTGCTTTCCCCATCATTGAGTTAACGAGGGAAGATTATGTTAAGGCAGCAGAACTAAAAAATCACCTCATGAGAAAAGGAAAGCAGGTAAGCACGATAGATGCCCTTATCGCATCTGCAGCAATCTCATATGGATGCTCCCTTTTTACGTGTGACCAGGATTTCACGTATATAGCAACGCATTCAAAGTTGAAGCTTCTGAATGAAAAGTAAGTTTTCACTCATATGGTAGCCACTTTTTCATCCACTAGTATCTTGCCGTTACAATCAAAATGGCCTTTGGCTGCATCTTGCGGGCCGGTCTGGCTCACCGCTTCGAAGGTCCTGCTCCGAGTCTGGGCTCCTCACGCTGAAACAGTGCGCATCGAATTCGAAAAGGGGGTCTCGGTGGAATTGGTCCGCGAGCCTGGTGGACCTGGTTTCTGGTCGGTGGAGGTCGGAGGGCTGAAGACCGGGGACCGCTATAGAATCGCTCTCACCTCAAGCTGGAACGACTGTTTCCACGAAGAAGGGGAGGTGCTTGTCAGGCGTGACCCTTATGCTCGCGAAGCTGATTTCGATTCAGCCTGGTGCGTACTCACCGACACGCATTTTGACTGGTCGGGATTCAGCCCCCCCTTTTATAATGAACTGATCATATATGAACTTCATGTCGGAAGCTTCCATCCACGGTGCGAAGGTAAAAGCGACTTTACGGCCACTGCCGACGCCTTTCCATACATAAAAGACCTCGGCTTCAACGCCGTCCAGTTGATGCCAGTCACCGAGTTCGGCGGTATCTGGGGCTTCAATCCCCGTCAATTGCTGTCAGTTCATGGCAAATGGGGCAGCGTCAGGGAACT
>DASPQI010000284.1:0-9226 GCA_035625045.1 Syntrophales bacterium
TCCTGGTGGAGTTTCTCTTTGGTCAGGGTGGTTTTTACTTCACTTCCGATTGCATAGGCCGTCAGCTGTTCCTGCAGCTTGTAATCGGTGTTATGTGCCACGTAACAGGTTCTGCACCTGTCCACAATAGGAGCCTCTTCCTTTTCCGCAATAAATTTATTGAATTCCGAGTTATTGCTGGTTGCAATAATCAATGTATCAATCGGCCACCTGAATCCATCTATCTCAATATTGCGATTCTGGATGACCCCTAGATAAACCTGCACCAAGTCTTTTTTATTTTTGAAAATTTCATCGCTGAAATGTATTCCCCCTCCGGCGACCCTTGCCAAAGCCCCCCTTCTCAGATCAAAACGATATGGATTGTTGGCATCCGTGATATGAAGCAGACGCTGGATAGACTCTTCTCCCAGGAGATCTACTGCCGAAGAGGTGATCTTGTCCTTGGCTGAGTATTTTCCGGTTACCGTACCAAGGCTCTCGCTTAAAGGAACCGGTACAATCTCAAAAAAATACATCATTTCATGTAAATCACCATTGGTTAAATTTCTAATGTCATTGAGGATATAGTCACTACAGGCACCTAACGGCCTATAATTTTCATACAGCGTTTCAATCTGTTTATTGGTGAATTTTCCGCATTTTGATAAGAATTCCTTATTCTTATCGTGGGACTCGAAAAGATTCATTGCCAGGATCATCGGATCTTCAAAGGTTTGTGACTGAACTGTGCTGATCCTGCCATATGTAGATAACTTATCAAGATTCTTGAAATTAAAGGTATACCTGCGGTTCTTCTCCTGAGCGAGAAAGTTCCTATACAGAGAGCAGAGAAAATCAACAAAGAATGTCTTTCCATTGCCCGGTTCACCTACGAGTACATAGGCCATTTCGCGGGATGATCCACCCTCGGCTGCATCTTTAACAAACGAAACAAAGCTGTTTATCTCATCATACATTCCGATTACATGTTTCTGCCCTATTCGAAACGGTTTGAAATCAAAGGTGCTCTTTCCGTTAACTACAACTTTTTCAATAGCCGAATTATCTTCAAGAATCATCCTGGCCACAGACTGGTATGCATTTTCGAAACGCCTTTTTCCATCTTTGACTTGTTTAAGATGGTACTCGATTGTTGTTGTATTATTTGCTTCCATTTTTCCTCCCTCCATTAAATAATGGATATGATGGGTTTATGCTTTGGCATAATATGTTTTACAACAATAAATGCAATTACTGCGCCATAATCAATTTGACTAAGTCGGTTCTCAATCAGCAGTTAACTCATTATTTAAATCTCCGAAAGTATGTCTTTTTTTTAAAACACCCAAATTGATACCGGACGATAGGAGTAATAGAAGACTATTGTTAGTGTTTGATGGTTGTCTCACATGCGTCAAATTATTATCGTCAGAGGCAATTTCTATTCAGTCAACCGACCGGACTCTTTCAGCCATATACAATATATTGTTAACTCTTTTCTTTTGACACACAAGGACACTTCTACTATATTTAATACCCCAAAAAATCTTAACGTGTGGAGATTCTGAGGCGAAAAAAGATGTTGCAGCACTTAGTCAGAGGATCATCCGGTAAAGAACAGTTCAAAGTTATATGCGAGGATGAGCCATATAGCGGACAGGGGACTTTTACCTGGCCTGATGGTAGTCAATATACTGGGCAATGGATGGATGGTCTTCCTCACGGAACTGGAACGCACGCATGGCCGGATGGCGGTAAATATGAAGGTGAATGGAATGAAGGACTGCCCCATGGAAAGGGAGAATTTACATATCCTGATGGGACGAAATATTACGGAGAATGGAAGGACGGCAGAAAAGAAGAAGAGGAAGCAAAGAACGGGAAAAAGGCGTTAGAGGAAGTTGGGATTAAAAGAGAAGCTCGACTAGAAGAAGAGGCGAAGGTATGGGAGGCGGCTGAAAAGAAGGCAAAGGAGGAAGCAGCGGCCAAGAAGAAGGCGGAAGCCGAAGCAAAGGCCAGAGCGGAAGCCGAAGCTAGGCTCAAGAAAGAAGAGGCGGCCAGGCTCAAGGCGGAGATGGAAGCCAGGGCTAAAGCGGAAGAGGTCGACCGGCTTATAGCCGAGCTGAAGGCAAAGGAAGAAGCGGAGGCGGAAGCAAAGACCAGAGCAGAAGAGGCGGCCCGATTGGCAGTAGAATTGAAGACGCGTCAAGAGGCGGAAGCGAGGGCCAGGGCAGGAGCAGAGGCAAAACTCAGGGAGGAAGAGGCGGCAAGACTCAAGGCGGAAGCTGAAGTCAGAGCGAAAGCGGAGGCGTTTGACCGGTTAGTGGCCGAGCTGAAGGCAAAGGAAGAAGCGGATGCGGAAGCAAAAGCTAAGGTTGAGACGAGGGTCAGAGAGGAAGAGACAGCCAGACGCAGGGCGGAGCTGGAAGCCACCGGTAAAGCAGAAGAAATGGACCGGCTTACAGCTGAGTTGAAGGCTAAAGAGACAGCGAAGGCAGAAGCGAGGAAAAGAGCGGAAGAGGCAGCCCGCTTGGCGGCAGAATTAAAGGCGCGGGAAGAAGCAGAAGCGAAAGCCAGAGCGGATGCGGAAGCACGCGTCAGAGAGGAAGAGGAGGCCAGGCTCAAAGCAGAGTCGGAAGCCAGGACAAAAACAGAAGAAGTAGAGCGGCTGGTGTCCGAATTAAAGGCAAAAGAGGAGGCGGAAGCGAAAGCGAAGGCCAGAGCGGAAGAGGCGGCCCGATTGGCGGAGGATTTAAAGGCAAGGGAGGAAGCGGAAGCGAAAGCCCGAGCGGATGCGGAAGCGCGCGTCAAGGAGGAAGAGGAAGCCAGACGCAAGGCGGAGACGGAGGCCAGGGTTAAAGCGGAAGAGGTTGACCGATTAATGGCTGAGTTGAAGGCAAAAGCAGAAGCGGAAGCGAAGGCAAAAGCAGAACTGGAAATACTGCTGGCAGGGGAGGCAAAGGCAAGAGAGGAAGCTGAAAGGAGGGCAAAGGCGGAAGAGGAAGCCAGACGTAAGGCAGAGATGGAAGCCAGGGCCAAAGCGCAGGAGATAGAAAAGCTGGCAGCCGAGTTACAGTCAAGAGAAGAGGCGGTTGCTAAGGTGAGAGCTGCAGTGGAATCACAACTGACAGATGATACTAAGGCCATGATCCTGATGCGGAGGAGAGAGGAAGCGGAAGCGAGGAAAAGGGCGGAAGAAGAAGCCAGACTAAAGGCGGAGATGGAAGCCAGGATTAAGGCTGAAGAAGGAGAGCGACTGGCGGCAGAGTTGAAAGAAAAAGCAGGAAAATTAACAAAAGAGGAAACAAAGGATGAACTAATAGCGGAGCAGGAACCTTTACCTGCTGAAATGAAGACAGACATTGCTAACGGACAATGGTCCGTAAACTATGATGACGGCCGTAGTTATATTGGTGAACTGCGGAATGATCTTCCCCACGGGCATGGGACCATGACCTTTCCCGACAGCAGTGAGTATGTAGGCGAGTGGAACGCCGGGAAAAAGAACGGGCATGGTATATTCACCTTCACGGACGGTTCCGTCTATGTTGGTCAATGGAATAAAGATGTGATGGAAGGTGAGGGATTCCTGACTCTGCATGGTGGGGGGAAGTATACAGGCGTATGGAAAAGTAATTTATATCACGGAGAAGGGGTCGAAATCCATCCTGATGGGAAAAAATATGAGGGTCAGTTTAAGGAAGGGAAGTATGATGGAAATGGGACTTTGATTCTGGCTAATGAAACAAAATATGTTGGAGAGTTTAAAAATGGTCTTTCAAATGGGAAAGGTGTTCTGACATATCCTAATGGTGACAAATATGAGGGTGAGTTTAAAGATAACAAGTATCATGGACGGGGGACGCTCACCCTGACCGACGGAAGAAAATACACCGGCGAACTGGAAAACGGCCTGCCTCATGGGCGGGGAATGATGACATTTCCGGATGGGAGAAAATTCGTTGGCCAATTCAAGGATGGTAAGTTTATTGGATAATGAGAATGCTGATGCGCCGGACGGGTGAAGAACATTGAAGAAACTTATAATAAAAACCTCCAATAGGGAAAAAGTTGAGTTTGAATGGAAGGATGATTCGTATAGCAGTAAAGGAATTTATTCCCATCCGGACGGCAGCAGGTATGATGGCCAGTTTAAGGGAGGACGTTTCCACGGAAAAGGAGCCTACAAGTGGCCTGATGGGAGTAAGTATGACGGTGAGTGGGAAAACGGCCTTCCAAGTGGCCAGGGAAGTATGGTTCTTTTAAATGGCGGTCAATATAAAGGAGAATGGAAGGAAGGGGTTTTTGATGGTAAAGGGTTTTTAACCCTGCCGGACGGAAGCAGGTATAACGGACAGTGGAAAGACGGTAGGAAGACTGGGAGGGGCGTTATAACCCTTCCGGACGGTAAAAAGTATGATGGTGAATGGGAAAATGATAAGTTCCACGGTAAGGGGATTCTGACGTTCCCGGACGGCTCCAGTTATCAGGGAGAATGGAGAGAAGACAAGTATTGCGGTACGGGAATTTTAACCCTGCCTGATGGATCAAAACATGACGGCAAATGGGAAGGTGATAAATTCAAATTCATCTTTAAAAAAGATGCAAAACGTTTGTAATTTGAAAGATATAATCAAGTTCACCCGATAAGGCAGAAGGTTCTTTACCTTGACATATAAATCCTTTTTATCTATATTAAAAAAGTGTAAAAAACACTTTCAATTTATATATAGCGCATTAGTCCCAAGAGATTATCCTCAAAAAGGTAAATGATGCGAGAACAGCGGTTAAGTGAAATATTAACGCCGGGGGTGATTGGCGTTCCCGCCACCGCGACAGTTTCCAAAGCGATAGATATAATGCGCAACAGGGATATCAGTTGCGTTGTTATCCTTGAAAAGAACAAGCCAATAGGCATCTTTACCGAACGTAACGTGGTAAATTTTGTTGCTCGTCACGGGTTGGGTTTTGACGACCTTGAAATAAAGGATTTGATGACATCACCAGTCTTAACCGCAACTAAGGATACGGGCATATATACAGCCTATAATTTACTTGCCACCAATAAAATACGACATCTTGTCGTGGTCGATGATGAAAACCACTCAGTTGGTGTAGTGACTCAATCTAACATAGTTAAACACCTCGGCTATGAATACTTCATCGAAATCAAGAAAATCTCAGAAATAATGAGTAAATCAGTCATGACCATTCCAAAGGGCACTACTGTGCGTCAGGCTTTAACTGAAATGGCAGATAAAACCGTAAGCTGTCTGGTAGTCGCGGATAATAATCATCCTGCGGGCATAATGACGGAGCGTGATGTAGCCCAATTGCTGATAGACCATCATGATATTCGGCGGATGAAGGTCGAAGAGGTAATGACCCATCCGGTCCAGACCGTCCTGTGGAATACACCTGTCCACGAAGCTACCAAAATAATGAAACAGAGAAAAATCCGCAGGCTTGTCGTTGTAAACAAAAATGGCGAAATTGCTGGGTTGGTTACGCAGTCCGATATAATCAAAGGGCTGGAAGGTAAATACATCGATACCCTCAAGCAGATGATCAGAGAAAAGGACTTACAAATAGAAAGCACGTTGAGAGATTTGGCGGAAAAAAGCATCTATCTTGACAATATTCTCCGTTCATCAATGGACGTAGGCATCGCGGCAACGGATATCAATTTCCGCATATCTTATTTCAATCCGGTTGTGGAAGAAATCTTCGGCTGTAAGGCCAAAGATGTCATTGGCCGGGATGCCAGAGAAATTCATATCGAACAAGGCATTGAAGCGTCCCGGTTTGACAGGGCTGTTGAAACAATAAAAAATAAAAAAAGCCATGTCTTCACGTTTGAAAAAGCTGAAAAGAAGGGAAGACGAATCATTCAAGCCAGGGTATCCGGAATCTGGGACAAAGAGCATAATCTTATCGGGTTTGTTCTCATGCTTCGTGATATCACCGAACGCAGGAGAATGGAAGAAGAGCTGTTAAAAGCCCAGAAGCTCGAGTCCACAGGCATTCTAGCAGGCGGGATTGCGCACGATTTTAACAATCTCCTGACCGCGATCCTCGGCAACATCTCTCTCGTACAGATCCACCTGAAACCCGGAGACAAAATTTTCAAGATGCTTTCAAAAGCAGAAAAATCTTGCATGAAGGCGAAGAATTTAACACAGCAATTGATTACTTTCGCCAAGAGAGAGGCGCCTGTTAAAAAAACAGAGTCACTACAAGGCTTAATAAAGGACGCGGTCAATTATGCCTTGAGCGGCTCCAACGTTAAATGCCAGATTGAGTTGGCTGAAGATCTCTGGCCGGTTAATTGCGATCAGGGACAGATAACACAGATGCTCACCAATATGGTCATTAATGCCGTAGAGTCCATGCCGGAAGGCGGGATCATGAAGGTCAAGGCGAAAAACGAACAATTGGCAGATGATCTTCCGCCGCTGTCAAAAGGAAGTTACATCAGGCTTTCCATTAAAGATCATGGAGCAGGAATCGCACAGGAACATCTGTCCAAGATATTTGATCCATACTTTAGCACCAAACAACGGGGTGCGCTGAAAGGAATGGGGCTCGGCCTTTCCATAGCCTATTCTATTGTGAAAAATCATGATGGACACATCTGGGCGGAATCCAAACCCGGCGGGGGCTCCACATTCCATGTCCTTCTGCCGGCTTTCGGAGGGAAAGCATCGGAGGTTAGTAAACATGAAAAAAAAACCATTCCGGGTTCCGGGAAGATACTCGTTATGGATGATGAAGATCTAGTCAGGAATATTGCAGGTAAGGTACTCAAATACCTCGGATATGAGGTAAAATTTTCCAAAGACGGTGAGGATGCGATAGAGCAGTTCAAGAAGGCCAGAAAATCGGAAAAACCTTTCGATGCCGTTATCCTTGATCTCACAATTCCTGGCGGCATGGGAGGAAAGGAAACCATTGAAAAACTGCGCGAGATAGATAAAGGAATTAAGGCGATTATTTCTACCGGTTATACCGATGACCCGATTATATCCAATTACTGGGACTACGGTTTCAGCGGTGTCGTTTCTAAACCTTACACAACCGAGGAACTCAGCGAAGTTTTACATAATGTCCTCTCCAAAAAAGTGCGGTGATGTCAATGCATAAAACGATTGAATACTTTCGAACCTTCTTCGATGTGAGTCAGGCGATTTTTTCATCGCAGTCCTTGAATAATACCCTCAAACTCCTGATTAAGAGAACCGTCAGCGCCCTGGGAGCCCAAGCGGGAAGCCTGCGGCTCGTGAACGAACAGACTCACCGCCTGGAATTGGCAGCCTCGTACCAGCTGAGCAAAAAGTATCTGAGTAAAGGACCTTTAAGTTCTGATCTTAGCATTCCGGAGGTATTGAAGGGAAAGGTTGTCATTATCAAGGACGCTTTCAAGGATCCAAGAATTCAGTATAAAGCGGAGGCGATGAAAGAAGGCATCAATACCATTCTATCAGTTCCGGTGGTTTCCGGTGATAAGGTCATCGGGGTTCTCAGACTTTACTCGGGAGGGCCTCGCGATTTCAGTGACGAGGAAATCGAGTTTATCTCCGCCCTTGCTGAAATCGGTGGCCTGGCTATTGCCAATGCAAAGATCTATGAAGATGAGGGCATCAAGCTTTCTTCTCTTCTTAAGGAAGTCGGTATTAAACTTCCGGAGGAACCTGCGAGACCGAAACAGAAACTGAAGTCGTTCGCACTAGAACCGACCGACCCATCCAGGAGCCTGGAATATTTCAGGGGACTCCATACGATTGCAAAGGCTATTCTATCTACACTGGATTCCCGGCAGGTGATAGACCTGGTGATAGAAATAGTTATCGCGATAATGAAAGTAAAGGCCTGCTCTATTCGCCTTATAAATGAGACAACAAGGGAACTGGAACTTATCGCATCCAGGGGATTAAGTGAACGTTATCTGAAAAAGGGGCCTCTTCACATAGACAAGAGCATACGAGAGACCCTGACGGGTACCCCTGTTTTGATTGCGGATGCCAGAACCGACTCGCGGATCGAGTACCAACCCGAAAAAGCCCAGGAAGGGATTGTATCCATACTGTCACTTCCGATTATCGCGAGGAAGCGCGTGATAGGAATATTGCGCTTGTATTCTGGGGAACCAAGGCGGTATAGCAGGGAGGAGGTGGCCTTCCTTTCCGCGATCGCGGAGCTGGCGGGGATCGCGATCATAAACGCACAGCTTTATGAAAGAACGAAGTATGATCTGTCCTTCTGGAAGACGACCCTGGGATACCTTGATGTCAGACGTAAACAAAAATAATCACTTGAGAACATAAGGAGACTCACCACTTTAAATTCTTCGCAGTTTAATATAGTTTATTCATTATTTTACTCCAGCTGACTGCGACCGCACTAGAAACCTTAGACTCTTCAGTTACACCGTCATTTGAAATAATCGAAAAAATATGTTAGCAACAATTTGATGGTTGATCCTCCCCTTGCTTCCTGATCCAGCAAGGGTTATATTATAAAAAAATAAATTTAGAAAAGAGTGTGGAATGAAATATATAGATGAATACAGGGATCGGACTCTTGTTAAGGACCTTGTATCCTCCATAGAAAAGCGTGCAAGCAAAATAAACAAAGAGATCACCTTAATGGAAATTTGCGGGACTCATACGCACGTGATCGGCCGCTACGGAATAAAGAAGCTTCTGCCCGCAAATATCAGGCTGGTTTCGGGACCGGGCTGCCCTGTTTGTGTTACATCGATCAGCGATGTGGACAAGGCCCTTTATCTGGCCGGGCTGAAGAATGTGATCTTCGCCACTTTCGGCGATATGCTGAGGGTGCCGGGTACGAATCGGACAAGCCTGCAAAAATCACGGGCGGAGGGAGCGGATGTCAGAGTCGTGTCATCATCCGCAGACTGTATCGATATCGCTGAGAAGAACAGAGACAGGGAAGTGATCATGATGGGAATAGGTTTTGAAACAACCGCTCCTACAATAGCAGCGGCCGTGGACCTTTTCCGCAAAAAGGAGATTAAAAACTTTTCCGTCTTCTGTGTACATAAGATCGTGCCACCGGCTATTAAGGCCCTTATTGATGACCCCTCCCTTAACATTGACGGATTCATCTGTCCGGGACATGTAAGCACCATTATCGGTACCGATCCATATAAGATAATCACGGCAGCAGGAAGGGCTGCTGTAATTACAGGTTTTGAGCCTGTCGATATCATGGAAGGAATTCT
>DASPQI010000285.1:0-5284 GCA_035625045.1 Syntrophales bacterium
CCCTGAAAAAAAGGCGGAAATATTTGCCCGTGCAGGCCAATACGGCTATCATCGCATGGTCGGTGGGGTGCACTACCGGAGCGATATCGAAGCAGGGCGTATTTCCGGGACTGTCATTGCGGCAATCATGATGCAACACCCCGACTTTCAGGAAGAATTCTCAAGGGCCAGAAACGAGATCAGGAGAATCCTGCAACTTCCACAACCTCATTGGTACATACTGAGTGGTATTCAAATAATAGGCACTAAGTATTGAGTGTTATAAATATTCCTTTGTCCTCAGTTATCCTGATTATAAGCAAAGTCATCCGGCAGGCGGGTAAATTGAGTAAGAATATTTGCATGCCAAAATAAGAGATTGGATAATATCTTTTTTAAATATAAAATGTACTATAAAAAATGTAATTCAATGATCCACCTCGAGACAAGAGGTTAAGCGGAACCGGCGGCTAAACTATGTCAGAGGAATTAAACAGCGATCAGTCGACCTTGATTGTACCATCAACACTTAAATTAGAATTGGGGTAAGGTAATGTTAAGGATTGATGATTTACAGGTGAAGATTGGTGATAAGGAGGTTCTGCAACACATCGATCTTGAGATCAATGAGGGAGAAACCCATATCCTTTTTGGTCCGAACGGTTCAGGAAAGACATCACTCCTGATGACCATCATGGGCTATCCTCAATATGAAATTACGGCCGGGAAGATTATCTTCAGGGGGGAAGATATAACCCGCATGCCCGTCTATGAGCGTGCGAGACTGGGCATTGGCATGTCGTTCCAGCGCCCGCCTACCATTCATGGTCTTAAGACCAGACAGATGGTTCAGATCTGCGCGAATAAAGATGTCGATGTAGAGAAACTGGCCGCAAAGGTGAATTTCACAGAGTTTCTGGAGCGTGACATCAATGCCGGGTTTTCCGGCGGTGAAATAAAGCGATCAGAATTACTGCAACTGATTGCTCAGGACGCAAGTCTGCTGCTTTTTGATGAGCCTGAGTCGGGCGTTGACCTGGAAAACATTTCCCTCATCGGGAATACAATAAGTGAGCTGCTTCAGCGTGACTTCAAGATTGATCCTGATAAGACTCAAAAGCAGATTCGTAACGATCGAACAAGGATGGGACTAATCATCACCCATACGGGATTCATTCTGGATTATGTAACAGCCGACAAGGGGCAGGTCCTTTATAACGGAGTATTGACATGCAGGAGCAATCCTCTGGAAATTTTCAAGTGCATAAAACAGATGGGATATGAGGAGTGTGTAAGATGTACGATCTGAACGAAAAAGCCGTTCAGGCAAAAGAAAAAAAGGCGGCATTGGGGCCGGATATAGATCTGGCTACTTTTACAGACAAACCTGTAGCCCATGCCTATTTGAAGGATCTTACCAAGCTACCTAAGGAAGATCAGAAGAAGATCTTTCAGGCAGGTGTGGATGCCCGGGAGATCGGCAGGTCCGGCACGTATCTGCAAAAAGATACGGCTGTTCTCCACGCCCATTCAAAGCAAGAGGGACTCCAGGTTCTGCCGATAAAACAGGCTCTTAAGGAGTGCGGCTGGATCGACGATTATTACTGGAAGCTGGTGGCGGTCGACACGGACAAATACACGGCTCGGGCTCAGTTAAACCTGCATGACGGTTATGTCATCCGGGCCCTTCCCGGAAGTAGGGTAATTTATCCTGTTCAGGCCTGCCTGTACATCGATAAGGAAAATCTGAGCCAGTACGTCCATAATCTGATCATAGCGGAGGAAGGCGCCGAGCTTCATGTCATTACAGGTTGCGCGGCGTCACCTCACTTGAAAAGAGGTCTTCATGTCGGGATTTCGGAATTCTTTGTAAAAAAGAACGCCATGCTGAGCTTTACCATGATCCACAATTGGGCGGAAGAAATGATGGTAAGACCGCGATCTGTCGGCATGGTTGAGGAAGGCGGACTCTTCCTGAATAATTACATCTGCATGAAACCCGTGAAGTCGATTCAGATGTATCCCACGACGCACCTGGTGGGAAAGGGTGCGGTGTCCCGGTTTTACAGCCTGCTTGTAGGAAGTGCCGGTTCCGAGATTGATGTCGGCGGACGTATTTTTCTTAAAGGGCAGGATACGCGTGCGGAGATTGTTGCCCGTGCGATAAGCAACGGAGGAAAAATCATCTCAAGGGGAGATCTGATAGGTGAAGTGCCCGGGATAAAGGCACACCTGGAATGCCGCGGCCTCATACTCAAAGGGGGCATTATCCACGCCATCCCTGAACTTCAGGGTAAAGTCGATGGTGTTGAAATGTCCCATGAAGCTGCAGTGGGTAAGATTGCCCAGGAGGAGATTCTCTATCTCATGTCGCGGGGGTTGACGGAAGATGAGGCTACGTCAACAATCGTCAGGGGCTTTTTGAATGTGGATATTCCCGGACTGCCCGCTCCTCTTAAGGCTGAAATCGACCGCGCCGTTCAGCTGAGTGAGAAGGAATTAATGTGAATCCAGCCGCAGCTTACTACCTGTCAGAAGTGACTGCATAAGATATTTTCCCAACCAGTTAACCTTGGTTATTGACCGCTTAAAATGTTATTCGACCGCCCGGCATATTTGTCATCGTATATTCCCGCGTTATTATAGTTAATCTTGTTGCAGAATATCTATATTATAGTTGACAGGTTTAAGTTTATAATCGTATAATTATATACTTGACTATCGAACAGCAAGAATGAGGAGGTCTTTTAATGAATGCGTTAACATTGGTATTTGTTTCATTGTGTGTTTTTGCCATTGCCTACCGGCTTTATGGTCTATTCATTGCAAACAAGGTCTTGGGCCTGCGAACAGATCGCCCGACACCGGCGGATACATGTGCGGACGGCATCGATTATGTGAAAACCAACAAGTTCGTTCTGTATGGGCACCATTTTGCAGCCATTGCTGCCGCGGGTCCGCTCTTAGGCCCCGTGCTAGCTGCACAGTTCGGCTTCCTGCCCGGTGCCCTCTGGATTATTATTGGGTGCGTTCTGGGTGGCTGTGTCCACGACATGATCGTGCTCTTTGCTTCCACACGTCACAAAGGACAGAGCCTTGCCAAAATCGCCGAGAGCGAAGTCGGCAAGACAGTTGGAATTGTCGCATCATTTGCTTTTCTCTTTATTCTCATTCTCACGTTGGCTGGCCTCTCGATTGCCGTTCTGAACGCCCTTTTTGAGAGTTTCTGGGGTGTCTTCGTTGTCGGTGCTACGATCCCCATCGCGATTTTCATGGGTGTCTGGATGTACAAGATTCGCCCAGGAGATGTTAAGACCGCCAGCATTATCGGTGTTGCTCTGCTTGCCGTGGCTATCTATGCGGGAGGCGCCATTGAACCCGCATCAACGCTTGCCCAGTACTTAAAACTCAGCAAGCCGCAAATTGCCATTGCGATACCGCTGTATGCATTTATCGCATCTGTTCTGCCTGTCTGGTTCCTACTGGCACCGCGGGACTATCTTTCGACTTACCTGAAAATTGCCACCATTATAACGCTTGCAGTAGGTATCCTCTTCGTGCATCCTGAACTGAAAATGCCATCGCTGACTCAGTTCACAGGAGGGGGCGGTCCGGTTATTCCTGGTAAAGTTTTTCCCTATGTCTTTATCACCATTGCCTGTGGCGCCATTTCCGGTTTCCACGCGATCATAGCAACGGGCACAACACCGAAGATGATTGGTAATGAAAGGGATATCCTTTTTGTAGGTTATGGAGCCATGCTAACCGAGGGTTTTGTTGCGATTATGGCGCTGATCGCCGCCTGCGTGCTGATCCCGGCCGACTATTTTGCAATCAACTCCGCACCAGCTGCCTTTGCAAAACTGGGCATGCCGACCGTTGAACTAGACCGGCTGGCCCAAGAGGTGCAGGAAAAAATCCAAGGCCGGCCAGGCGGCGCCGTATCGCTTGCTGTCGGTATGGCCTTTATCTTTGATTCTATTCCTTATCTAAAAGGTTTAATGAAGTACTGGTACCACTTTGCGATTATGTTTGAAGCGGTCTTCATTCTCACTGCCGTTGATGCAGGGACTAGGGTCGGCAGATTCCTGCTCCAAGAAATGTTCGGAAAGATTATTCCCAAATTCAAAGAGACGAAGTGGGTGCTGGGCATCATCATTACCGGCGGTCTCTTCAGTTTTGCCTGGGGCTACCTAGTGTATACCGGCGATATCTCAACAATCTGGCCGCTCTTCGGTATGAGCAATCAGCTCCTTGCATCGAGTGCCCTGATTATCGTTACGACAATGTTGATTCGCATGGGCAAAGCCAAGTACATGTGGGTTACAGCATTACCGGGTATCTTTCTCGCATTCGTCACGATGTATGCTGGTTATCTGAACATTACAGTCGTCTATATGCCTCAGAAACTTTATCTACTGACGATACTGGCCACGATTGTCATGGCGATGATGGTCGTTGTGATTGTCGGCACGTTCAAAAGATGGTACGAACTCCTTCAGATTAAAGAGCGGGTAAAGGATATCTGGGGTGATATGGTCATTACCCCGATCGAAGGCGAATCATGTCTAATTCCCGTTAATCCTGAGCTGAGTATACAGGAGAAACAAGCTGGGGAGAAATGGGGATAGAGGCCACACCGATCCTAAAATGATGTCGCGATGGAGGAATCCGTTTCTAAGTGTAAGCCATATTAAAGGTGCTGTATACAGGAGTTGCAGCGATGCTGTACGGAAGGGCTCGGCGGTTACAAGAATGTTGAATACTGATTGTTGACGAGAGTGCCCCACGAAGAAATCCTGAAATTTCAGCAGGACAACAATATAGGGTTGATTGTTATCGGAACCAACAGCCGGAAGGCGGCTGGGGCGAAAGAGGTGTTCGGCAGTACTGCTGACCGACTGGTGAAATATGCCACCTGCCCGGTACTGACCGTGATATCTACCGGTGAGGAAGTACCGGAGAGCAAAGACCCAAAGCTGTGCAGTGATGGGGAAATTCGTTTCTAAACACATGTTACCGGAGGGCGCTGTGATAGGGATAGCGGGCGCACTTTTATTTTTGTACGCAATTTGTAAAAAAATTGGCTATTCTCCCGTTTAGTTGCAAAAAGGATTCGAAGATTCAAGGGTTTATATGTTTATTTTCAGATGATTTTCCAATAAAATTTAGTGATGCGAATATTCAGGAAAGAGCAAGAATCTGATATAATAAAGCATAAGAAACCGGAAGCCCTACTGAAGGGTTTGGTAGAATTATCATCTTTACCCTTCATATATATCAAAATTAATGAGGCAGTTAATAA
>DASPQI010000286.1:0-3749 GCA_035625045.1 Syntrophales bacterium
TCTATATTCACAACTTTCATGCCTTCAAAATGTTCATCCAGGTGAGTGAGGCTGATCATCAGACGGTTAAGCGACTTCCTGCCCTTCAATTCGCAATCAATCAGAATCTCCGCTTTCAAGTCTTCATAAAAAACCTTGTCAAAATAAAGCCCTGGCAATTTGCCATCAGAGATCTTACCCTCGCGTTTTTTGAGAAGCCGTTTCACATCGGCCTCTTTCTTGCTTTTGCTCGACTCCCTGAGAGGCTTTCCATTGCGATAATACTTGATCCAGAAGACTGTGCCTTGTTTGTAAATCATTCCCATATCATCACCGCCTTTCCGTCCTAAGCCCATTCACCGTCGGAAGACCCTTTGGGAAACATTCTTTCAGCATGGCTTTGGGGTTTCTGCAATGAGTTCTTACCCAAGTAATAACTTCATCATCCGTCAACCGCTTCTCATTACCAGAAGGAAAAAAAGCAAGGTGGAAAACGCCTTTTTTGTCCCGGTAAAGAGTTTCACTGTACTCGAACATCGTTAATTCGCCTTCTCTTTCCACCCTCTCCATTTTTCTACCTCCATTTCATAAAATAAAAGAGCCTGAAGACTTCTCCCGGGCATAGACTACCCGCCCGCAACGTCGCCGCTGCGGGTATCTTCAGGCTATATGTTTGTTTAGTTTTCATGGCCTATCTTCTGGAGGATTGTCTTTCTTTCTTACTATCACCTATGGTATATAATGTCAATAATATATTTTATATAAATCTTGTAAATGAGGTATTTTTTATGAAAATAAAGGACATGGCAAAAGATGAAAATATTGCTTTCCGAACTTCCCCGGAAATAAAAGAAATACTTCAAAAACTTGCTGATGAAGGTTATAGGACGCTCTCACAAGAATGCGAGATGATCATTATTGAATGGCTGAAAGAACACGGTTATATCAAACCCAAGAAATAACCCTAACAGATAGCTTTCCTTTTAGAGGTTCTTTAAGGATTAATGAAACGACTAATACTTTTCATATTAATTTCTCTATTTATTATAGGTTGTGCCAAGCATATCAAGTATACACATCCAACTAAAGGGACCTATGAATTTGATTATGACAGAAGTGAGTGTTTGCGGATGGCTCATGAATATGCTAATAAGATGGGGTCCAAAGATGACATTCTTCTAGTAAGCACTCAGACAGATGGATGTCTTGAAAAACGTGGTTGGATTAAGGAAGAGAAGGTAAGTTTCTTTGATACTTTAGAGGATAGTATCAAAGATATTTTCCATAAATTTTAACGCGGGATGCCATGTCTGATCAATGAAACATCGTTTTCTAATAGAGACAAATTTTGTTTTTGAATGAAACGATCAAAAGGAGGTAACAAAATATGAAGAATTTGAGAAATATCGCTATTGCCGTAATCTGTCTAGGGCTAATCAGTTTGATAATATGTATCGCTAGTATAGAGTTCAATTTTATGTTGCTTAGAACTAACCCCAGGGGATTCGCTACTTTCACTGTTATCTGTCTTTTACTGTCAATAAATTTGCTGCTTTTGGAAAAGAAGCCTTAATGTAATACCTGAAAAACTGTATAACTACTCCTACACTATTAAAGCTTTTGATGCGGCAGGTAATTTTTCGGTTGCGTCAGATTCGGGAAGTGCAACAACTCCTGCGGCCCCGCCACTTGGGACTTATACTCTTACTGTTACTAAAACCGGCACTCACATAGGCCATGTCTATAGCTTTAACCCATCAGGCATTGATTGTGGCAGGACATGTACTTATTCATTTACGGAAAATTCTCTTATTGTGCTGACTCCTTATAATCCTACAGTTGAAAATAGGGGATCACGATATTTCAATGGCTGGTACGGTGCTGGGTGTCCAGTTGGCAATAGTTACTGCCTTCTCTTAATGAACGGCAATAAAACAGTTACAGCTTATTATGGATCTGCTTCCCCGCCTACTGCAACTTCTCCGAGTATAAGTGGCGGAGGCAATTTCGTCGGGGGAAAGAAACAGCAATTAAAATAGACGCTCCCTTTTTTTTGTGCTAAATACTCGCAAAATAAGGCTGTGCATCTGTTTCAGCATCTTTAAACATTATTCGGTTGCGAGACTTTTAATCCGTTGGTCGGGAGTTTGGTTTTCCTACAGTTTTTATAAATATCATGTCACCGCATAGAAAGCTTTTATAAATTGTCTTTATTTCTCTATCTTTTAAACAAAGAAATTGGAAACATGCGCACTTTATAATCCCAAATAATAAATAGTGGGAAGATATGGTAAATAATACGTAATGAGTATGGAATGGTTTTTACATCTTCCCGCGTATGTTAAAGTGGGAGGGTCCTTTCTGGGGATTTTGCTGCTGAACTATTTCGGCCTCCCTTTGGGTCTGGCCATCCTCCTCTTTTCCGTTCTCCTTCCTTTGTGGGCTGGGACAGGTTTGAATGGCCTTTATTATCAGATTGAAAGTTTTACACAGCCCCAGAATTATATACTACCCGTTATCATTCTCCTTCTCCTTTTTTTTACCGAATCGCTGAGTAAAACAGGTCGAATGGAGCGCACCATTGGGGCTTTGAAAGAATGGCTGAAGAGTAAGCACATTATCCTTGCTGGACTGCCCGCGCTGGTGGGACTGCTTCCCATGCCCGCCGGGGCCCTGTTCTCGGCGCCCTTTGTGGCTTCCGTTGATGAAAAAGAAGAACTGGAGCTGTCTCACAAGGTTGCGATCAACTACTGGTTCCGCCACATATGGGAGTACTGGTGGCCTCTGTATCCCGGCGTAATTCTCGCCATGCAGTATTCCAGACTCCCCGTCATCGCCTTTTTTCTTATACAAATTCCTTTTACCATTGCGGCGGTGCTTGGAGGGTATATTTTCATTCTGCGAAAAGTTAAAGGCGAAGATAGTCAGAATCGTGGCTATGGAAAGATGGACACCGGTGAAGTCCTTTCAGCAATGGGGCCTATCGGACTCCTCGTCATGATATCACTTCTGGGATCGGCGGTACTGCCCCTTCTCGGCGTCGAGGGTACACTTGCGAATTTGATAGCTATGCTAGTCGGCCTGATTATAGCCCTTATGTCCGTATTCTCCGGCTACTCCGCGGCATTCCGGCCTTCACTCCGCATGCTCGCACGCTTGGATACCTGGCTTATGATGGCCCTCGTCGTGGGTATACAAACCTTTTCCGCAGCCCTGCTGTGCCCATTCGATGCCGCCGGGGCGACATTAATCACAGGAATGCGGGATGAATTCATCCGAACAGGCATTCCTCTGATAACGGTAATCATGCTGATCCCCTTCATCTCCGGCATGGTGACAGGAGTCGCTTTCGGCTTTGTCGGCGCCAGTTTCCCGATTGTATTTGCCCTCGTCGGTCCGGAACCTTCGGCTGCACTCTCCGCGGCAACAACAGCATTCGCCTACTCATTCGGCTATATGGGAATGATGCTTTCTCCCATGCATGCCTGCTTTGTCGTTACGGCTGAATACTTCCGTACAAATGTCTTCGGCGCTTATCGCTATATTATCTGGCCGGTCATCATCATTCTAATCACATCGGTTGTCCTGTCGGGTATTTATTACATCACATTCTAATCATTCCCGATCTGATCGGGTAGGAGGCGGGATTACTCCCGCCGTCCTCCCACACCACCCGGCATACGGTTCCGTACCAAGGCGGTTCCTGTTGGTCATGTTTCTATTGTCTCATTGTCGCCTGCTGATCTTATAAGTTCACCCAGCCTTATCTC
>DASPQI010000287.1:0-4522 GCA_035625045.1 Syntrophales bacterium
GCGATGAGCATTCTGCCTTTCCACAATTGATTCGCCGCACAGTTCCAGGACCTCCAGGGCCCGGATAATCCGCACTGTATCACTTTTATCAATCCGGGCAGCCGCCTGCTCATCCCTCTCTTTCAATTTTTCATACAAGTACGTCTTCCCGAAACGTTTGAGCTCCTCTCTGTACATCTTCCTTAAATCTTCATCAGCGTCCGGCACTTTAAAAAGACCACCAAGAAGAGTTTTCACATACAAACCTGTACCGCCGACTACGAAAATGTTCTTTTTACGTCTATGCAATTCCTCCGTGATTCCCCGGGCTAGTCTAACGAACATTGCCGCATTGAATTGTTCATCAGGATTAACGACATCAATCAAGTGATGCTTTATCAGAGACTGTTCCTCAGCCGTTGGCTTTGCCGTACCGATATCCATATGGCAGTAGACCTGCATGGAATCGGCACTGATAATCTCACCCTCCCATTTACGGGCAAGACGGATCGCAGCCTCGGTCTTACCCACAGCGGTAGGCCCTACGATTACTATCAGACGGGGTTTATTGTTTTTCATTTCATTAATAACTTTGCATTAGTAAAAAAAGAATCCATACACCCTCTTTTCTAAAGGGGGCCATGGAGTTGTCCCCCGCTGGCGGGGGTTGGGGGTGGTTCAAAATCCCTCTATCTCCCTTTATAAAAGGGAGACTTAATGGAGATTACTATGAAAAAGATTATGAAAGTACGAAGCGAGATTTTTTCTACTTTCTCTTAAACATCCTCTCCAGGTCACCGATCCCAAAGGAAATAAACACGGGTCTCCCATGGGGACATGTAGAAGAAAACGGGGTGGCATCCAGGTCCCTACACAGCATTGTCACTTCTGATTCCGTAAGTTTCTGATTCGCCTTAACCGCTCCCTTGCAGGCTACAAGGGCAAAAACCTTTTCTCTTCTTGCTTCCAGCCCCAGGGTTTTTTCCATCTGCGAGAACTCCTCAATTATCTCAAAAAACAACTTTTTAGGTTCTATATGAGAAAGCATGGCAGGTACGGATTTCATGATAATAGTTTTTTCTCCGAAATTTTCCACCTCTATACCGGCGTCTTCGAGAATCTTGATATATTCCGTCAAGACAGCAAATTCTCCGGGTGAAAGACTCACTATCTCCGGTATGAGCAACTGCTGGCTTATAGCCTTCTCACCGTACACCGGTGAACTCTTCTTGAGTTTTTCAAACAAGACCCTTTCATGGGCCGCGTGCTGATCAATAAGGGTCAAACCCGCGGATGAAGAAAAAGCGAGATATGTACCAGCGATCTGTCCTATATACTCAAGGTCGGCAAATTTAAGCCCTCTTTCCGCCGGCCCCCGTTCCTTACCCTTTTCCACCGGTAAACTTTTTAATTGTGCCTCATCCTTTTCCTGAATCCTGTTAATTGTTTTTCCAGTTCTACCGGATTCACCGATACCTCTGTCAAAGAAGAGCTTACCGCTGCCTGACGATATGGTGTAACGCTTCAGCGCTTCTCGTACCCTTTCACCATAGTCCTCCGGCATCGTCCGCGCTCCCTCTTGTAATAAAAGAGGCGCTATATTAGTCAGGGCAGCAGCCAGGGTTTCAACGACAATATCATAAATTTCTTTCGGATTTCTGAAACGGACCTCCATCTTGGCAGGATGGACATTTACATCGGCATCTTCGGGAAGAAGATCAACAAACAACACAACAGCAGGATATTTTTTTGCCTCAATCAAACGCCTGTAGGCTGTCATCACGGCATGGTTGAGAAGATAATCCCTGACAAATCTTTTATTCACAAAAAAGAACATTTGTTTCGCGTTGGATCGGCTGTACTCAGGTTTAGAGGTGAATCCCGTGAGCATTACACTATCCCCGCTACCTCTAACCGGTATCATATGGTCCGCATAATCTGTCCCTAAAACAAGAAATACCCTTTCATAAATATCCCTAGTGGCCGGTATGTTCAAAACCTCTTTTCTACGGGCCGCAACTCTTATCCTGACCTCTGGACGGGAAAGAGCCATCCTTGTGATCACATCCATACAATATCCCTGTTCGGTCATCTCTGTCTTAAGGAATTTTTTACGAACGGGAACGGGATCAAAAATATGACTCACCAGGACAGAGGTACCGACCGGACACCCTGTATCAGTAATGGCCTTGACCTGTCCTGCCTCAACAATCACCCTTGTACCGGATAAAGAAGACTGTCTCCTCGTGACCATCTCTACACGGGATATCGCGGCAATGCTCGGAAGGGCTTCTCCCCGAAAACCGTATGACTTTACTTTGTAGATATCGTCAAACTGGTATATTTTGCTGGTAGCAAAACGCTCAAAGGCACGGGGGACATCTACGTTCTCGATGCCCTCGCCATTGTCGACAACCTTGATCGAGCCGCACCCTCCCTTTTCCAGCTCGACGCTAATGTCCGTAGCACCGGCATCGAAGGCGTTTTCCAGGAGTTCCTTAAGAATGGATGCGGGTCTCTCAACAACCTCCCCTGCCGCTATTTTACTTGATAGACTTTCAGGTAAAACAACTATTTTTCCGTTCACATTAATCACCAATCATAAAAAAGGGCTCAAGGATTCAAGGGTATGGTCCATTCACTTGAACCCTTGACCCCTTAAGATGCCGGCAACTTTCTTAGAAGACTAATAATATTAAAAGACCGCAGGCACTCTTACAGAGCAACTGCGGTCAATTATGGATAAGAATGTCGACTGGATCAATCCAGGACAATCATTACACGACACTTCTTCAAAAAGGTCAGATTATCCGAAGCGCCCCTGATTTTTTCCGCATCGGCATTGCTGATCACAATATCAGACTTGCCTGGCCCTTCAGTTTTAATCCCCTTGACACTGACCGGATTATTTGTCACTCTCGGGTTACTCTGGGCTGCCGTAAGATCCCTTGCATAACCGCTCATACCCTGCTGAACCGCATATGCACGATCCACGTTCATGGAGCCATAGACTTCCTTGCCGCTTTCATCAATGATCTTGGGAGACATGGCGGGTCTTGCCTGGAGGCCACGTGCATCAACAACCATCCCCGTGTAAACGACTGCCGCCGGTGCCGGTGCTGCCGGAGCTTCAGGAGGAGCTACTGCCGGTGGCGGCGATGAGGGAGGGGTTACTTCCGGTCTCTTTTCAATGACCCTTTGTATAATGATTTTTGTAAAATCACCTGGTATGGGCATCCTCATAGTCACCTCTACAGTCCCATCAGACAGGTATTCCTGATTCACTACTTTGGCCCCTTTGACCAGGCCTTCAACCTGTGTATTGATGGTATCACTTTCCACTGTATAATCCTTGACCAATGTCGAGGAATCAACGCGCACACCTTTTGTTGTTTCAAGTAAATTACGATAGGCATCAACCCTGGCCGCCCTCAAGGCCATCGGACGGGCCGGGGGTTTTCCTATATATCTTTCGGGAGGAGCGCCAATCCCTTTAGCCTCGACATAACCTTCCAACCAGTTAATCTTCCCTTTATCACCCATCTGTTCGATGATCTGGGTCCATTCCGACCCGCTGACTTTTTCCTGACAAAAACCGATCCCTGAATAGAGGAGCAAAATGCTTACGATAACACTCACTGTGATGCTTAGTTTCGACCTCATAATATCCTCCTTGCTATTGGTTTTGCAAATTAACCCATAAACCCAGATGATCACGATTGGCTAAACTTGATTAACTTATCTTTCCTTACAAATTGTGATCGTAAAATAGCAGAATGCCACCAAGGTTTCAATGAAGAAATAACGCCATTTTTATTCCGCAAATGCCTTACTTTCGGGAGTCTCTAACCATGGCTTAATATTAATATTTTTGTCTAAATCACCCCAGATGAGGTTATGGTCGGGCGGGCTTTTCCCCCACCAGTTGTTTCGTGCATCGATGTAAATAGAAGAAAATGTCTGAATGGCCACCGTGTTGTCGATAAAATTATTATTGTGTATGACGGGATTCGACATTCCTACACACTTGATAGCTCCCTCTCCGAGATTATCGGCAAAAGTATTATACAATACCTTGGGAGCTGCATCATTCCGACAATAGATGCCGCTTTGAGCGTTATGAGCGATGCTGCATGATGAAACTTCCGGTGTTCCATAATAAATGTCAAAAGCAGTGTTTGCATACTTGACGACACAGTATGCAAATGAGCTGTTTACTTTGGTGGATTTTGCTAACCGCACTGCATTGGTGTAAAAACCCGGTGACGGTGATGTACCGGAAGCTGTAAATATTATCGGGCGTTCCCTTGTACCCCTGGCCATGACGCCGCCATCTTCAGAAATGATGGATGTATTCTGGTCGTACTGGATTATCACTCCCGGTTCGATAAACAGTGTCGCACCGCCGTCAATGATCACATCCTTTGTGATACGGTAAGGACTGTTAGACAGGACAAGGAAGGCGTCCGACTTGATGAGCCCAGACAGAACCTTGGGAAGAATGGGAAGTTCAAGCGGCTTTCCCTCGGGATAGGGAGCGTTT
>DASPQI010000288.1:0-15095 GCA_035625045.1 Syntrophales bacterium
AATTCGCTCATGGTCCGGCCGTCTTTTTTCGAAAGCAAAAATAAGATACCTGCCTGGGCCGGTGTCACCTTAACGTTCTCTCTGCTAAGCACATTAGTGAGGTGAGTACGAAGTTTTTGCTGGGCAGTGAAGATGAGATAAATGAGTCTGTCGTCGGTGGGCATGTGAATAACCTCAACTGAATATTTCCATCTATTTATTTGGCATACCAAATAATAAATGTCAAACAGAAATTCCCAGGGAGGATGCAGACATTAAACGATATTTTTAGTCTTCGAAATAATATTGAAAATGGACAAATAGGAAATCAAGGCTTTATTTCTCCAAATAAAACCCGGCTCAAATTATTACGTATAAAATTTGAGATTGATAGGATCCGAATTTCTCGGATTATATGTCTATATGGATAAACTGGTCATCAGATGCTAAATTTAGGATACAATTTGTTTACACATTCAGGACAGATACTATGACTGAAATCGGCTTCCGATCGTTCACTTATATAAGTCTCTAATTGCTCCCAATAACCCTTATCGTTACGAATTTTCTTGCAGGCAGCGCAAATGGGCAATAGCCCACTCAAAGTCCTGATTTTAGACAGAGCTTCCTTCAGTTCAAGAATGAGTCTCTCCCGTTCCTCCTCCGCCCGCTTGCGTTCAGTGATGTCTTTTGAAGCTACTGTTACAGCTATTGTCGTTATTCCTTCCCGATCCTTGACAGGACTGTATGTCCGCAGGAAATACCGACCGTCTCTTTCACTCCTATATTCATTCTGGATTGACTTTCCGGTTTCAAATACGTGGTCCACTTTCTCAATAAAATCCCTCGTGGACTTCTCGGAATGGAAATCACCGTATGGTCTGCCTATGATCTGGTCTAATGGAAGGCCGAACCTTGATAGATGTTTTTCATTCATGAATAGATACCTGTAGCCTCTATCCACGAGATACATCGAGTCTGCAGTTGATGCCAGAGACCGGTATTTTTCTCCTGACTCCCGCAGCGCTGCTTCCATATGCTTGCGATCAGTGATATCACGGATAGATTCAATAGCACCGATAATATTACCCCCGCTGTCATATAAAGGTCTGGCTTTTCCCCAAAGTATGCGATGTTGATTCTTCAGCGGTACATCAGCCTCGGTAAAAAGAATATCTCCTTTTTTTTCGATGAACCTATATTTCTTCTCAATCTCTTCATCAGATATAAATACCAGGTCGATCAGAATCGGCCTCCGCATGCCGTAGAACGGTATGGCATATTCATAATCCCCTTTACCTATCATCTCTTCTGCCTTGACACCGGTCATCTCTTCAATAGCCCTGTTCCATGCGATTACTTTCCCCTGTCGATCAATGGCAAAAGTCGCATCAGGTAAGAAATCAATGATATCAGATAAGCGCTGTTGTGATTCACGCAATGCTTCCTCAGCCTGCTTGCGGATGGTAATCTCACGTACTATGATGACAATCTGGCTTTCAAGAAGCGGCAATAATCTTGCCTCATACCAGCGTTCCTTATTACGCTCCGCCACGGAATATTCTATGCTTATAATGGATCTCTCCTTTTGTGTTTGATCAATTGCTTTACCAAACTTTTTCCCGACATTTCTCGGAAATATTTCACCTATTTGCTTTCCAATCACTTTTTCCCGTAATACATGTAATTCAATACCGTCAGAAGTTTGATAGTCCAGAATGGTGCCCCCACGGTCTGTTCGAAAAAGGAGATCTGGGAAAGCTTGAAACACAGCCCTCATTTCAGAATTCGATTGCAGCAATTCTTGTGAACTGAGATCAAGAGACCTTTCCAACATCTCACGATCTATGTCCATTTGCCAGTAAGCTTCATTGACTGAACCAATCATCTTCTCACATCCGCTTGGGACAGCATCCAAACTTCCGAAATTACGTATTATTTGACGTTTCAACAGACTGTGTAGTTCCATGGCTACCTCTCAAAAAAAGCACTTATTTTAAAACATGCTTTTGAATGAAACATTTATTTAAGGTAAAGAACTTGAATTTTCAGTAAAAAACATCTGAAAATCAGATGTGTAATGTCTGACGCATTTTCTATGAAATTTTTTTGGATAATATTTTATTCAGATTGAATTTGTACATGGGATCATTTTCCACGATGAAACAAACAGGGAAAAAATCTTATAAACATGCTTTTAAGGAATAGCCTACAGTTTATTATTACAGAGGTCGGCGTAATAAATACATGGTATATTATATAAATGCAATACTAGAAAAATACATAAAATATACTAGGCAGAAACTATTATTTCATAATATTGTGCAATCATTTGTTACATTTCCTTAATTAGGTTATGATTTATATATGATCAGGTAAACATGAATTTTGAAAGTCAAACTATCCACCCACAGGCTGGGGTTTCCGGAAGGCAGGATGTGCCTGCGTCTCAACCCGTATCTTGCCAATTAGGAAGGATTTATGAGATGTATTCCGGATCAGGACTTGATTGTTCAATTATTACTTAATCAAGTCCTGATCAGATTTCGTATTCATACAGTTGTCAGGTTTAAAGAGCTAACCTGAAGATTATAGGAAATCAAATCGAGCCACTTTTCTACATAGATTCCACCGCAAAAGATCAGGTCGTCCACCTTCTCAAAGTATACGCGCTTGGGTTTCGTCTCTTTGGTCACCGGGTTATACCATTTGTACTCCACAAAACCGTTGCCTTTCTCCCTGGCTGTATCAATGATCTCCCGGATGAAACCCTTGCCATCGGAATCCTTGAGGTCAATGAAGTTCTTATCAACATATTTCTCATTGACTCCATGTGCAATCATGGCCCCTTTCGGATCCAGAACAAAGATGTACATTTCATCCTGAACAAAAGGTCCTTTCGGGTTTGTGAACTCAGCCAGAGCGATATCTTTACCGGAACTCCTGTAAAAATTTATCGCGTTGGCTACAAACGCTTTCGCTTCTTTCTTTGATTTTTCCAACATATCTTCCTCCTAATTCATTGGCTGATACCATGATAATTTGATTATCAGCCAAGTTGTAAATTCATATCCAATGCCTGAATACGGTAGTGAGCGCATTCCCCGTGGCTTGCCACGGGGTAAGCGAGCGAGTGGGGGAACATTATTATTCCTTAAGGATCGGAGATTCTCCGCAGCTTGCTGCGGAGAATCTTCAATTTTTATATTGGTCATAATTATTCCGACACCCCAAATCCCACCTCTCTTATCAGGTCGTTGACTGTCATCAAATATTTTGCAAGAATTTGTGTCTCCAGGAGTCCTGACGAGACTCTCTTTTCAATCACATCTTTCGGTACCGGAGGTTCACCAAAATACATCTTAAGGTCCTTAAAGGCTTCTTCCTTTGTCTTCTCAGACATATGAATCACTTTAAATTCCCTGATTAATTCAATGGGTGTCCTGCCGTATTTTGCAAGTATCTGCTGATCGAAAAGACCGGACGAAAGATAATGACGCCTGATATGTTCAACATCATAAGGCGGTTTGCCGAAATACATCTTCAGATCCTTTACGGCTTCGTCCTTCATTTTTTGTGTTAATTTTTTCATTTGAAAACCTCATTTCTCATCAATGACTCATCATCCACAATGCCCTGGCGGAGAATGAGTCCGTTAATATACGCATCACGCCCTGACCGGCTGATGGGCAAGCCGTGCCTTCAATGCCTTCGCCTCCTCGATCGTCAGATCTTCATCTGCAATCTTTGCGCGGACCTTCTCCCCCCATTTGTCGATGACGTTAGTTCTGATGTTCAGGAGTTCATACCACCGCTTAAAGGTCACGACGAAGACAATAACCATCAAAGCCATGATGATTATGGAAAGCACGGTCAGAACATAGTTGCCTTTGGGCAGATAGTTCTCCGTGATGTTGAGATACCCTGCATATATAGTGACGAAAGCCATGAAGACACCCGGGACCGCAGTTACCCATGCGTATTTCGTACGCTCCAGGCGGATTAGCATAGTGGTAACTATGATCAGACCACTAGAGGCAAGCAGCTGGTTGCTCATCCCGAACAGGGGCCAGATCGTGGCAATATCTCCGGTATAGACAAGATATCCCCAGGCCGACGTAAAAATAACGCCGGTGATCAGTATCCCAGGAACCCAGTGTGTCTCTCCAAACTTGGGAATAATCTTCCCGAACATCTCTTGGAGAAGGAATCTCCCCACCCTCGTTCCGGCATCGACAGCCGTGAGAATAAACACCGCTTCAAACATGATAGCGAAGTGATACCAGTAGGCCATCAGATGCTCCAGTAAAGGAATGGACGAGAAGACATATGCCATACCCACAGCCAGAGACACAGCACCACCCGGACGGCCCTGAATCTTCTCACCTACTTCTGCCGCCAGCCAGGGGAGGTTAACAGTGTCAATACCAAGCTTTTGGAATGCAGCGGGAGCACTGTTGATAGCGAGATAGTCCGCAGGGACTAGGACGCATGCCGCAATGAGAGCCATGATGGCCACAAAGCCCTCAACCAGCATGGCACCATAGCCTATAAAAAGCACCTCTTTTTCATTGCCAATCATCTTCGGCGTCGTCCCGGAAGCGATGATGGCATGGAATCCGGAGATTGCACCGCAGGCTATAGTGATGAAAACGAACGGGAACACGCTGCCCGGAATGACAGGACCACCGCCATGAATGAATCCGGTCAGCGGGGGCATCAGAAGCGTAGGACGCACAACACAGATGCCAACTGCAAGGGCCACAATTGTTGTTATCTTTAGATACGTAGACAGATAATCCCTGGGTGCAAGCAGAAACCATACTGGCAGAACCGATGCTATCAACGCATAAACGGGAATTGCCACAGCTAACTGCTTTTTGCTCAAGGTTAGCCAGCCCGCTAGTATCGGATTTGCGGCAATATGCGGTCCAATCATGATCGAAGCCGCTAGAAGTGCGACGCCGATAATACTTGCCCACAGGACATCCCCAGGTCTCACCTTATGCATCCATACACCCATGAGAATGGCAATGGGAATCGTCGAGGCTACCACAAAGGTGCCCCAGACACTGTCAAAAAGGGCATTGACTACAGCAATGGATAAACCTGCCAACGTTAAAATCAGGATGAACAGAAAGGCAACTGACGCAACGAGACCTCCTGTCTTACCAACTTCACTTTCTGCTATCTTTGCCAGGCTCTGTGCCCGATGCCTTACCGAAGCAAAAAGCACCACCATGTCATGGACCGCACCGGCGAGCACAGCACCTATCAGAATCCATAACGCGCCGGGCAAATAACCGAATTGAGCCGCCAGGACTGGACCTAATAAAGGACCGGCAGCGGCAATGGCCGCAAAGTGGTGGCCAAAAAGCACATACTTATTTGTTTTTACGTAATCTATGCCATCGGCCTGGGTAACGGACGGCATCGGCCTGTCCGTATCCAGTTTCAGTACCTTGTTGGCCATGAAAACCCCGTAAAAGCGGTAACCAATGGCGAATACGCACAACGCTACAAAAATGAGCGTAACAGCGTTTAAACCAACTAACGCGTTCATAATAACACCTCCTTAATCCCGCTCCACCCAAACAGTATGGGAAATCAGGCCAAACTCTTTAAGTACATGAACCAGGCATAGCCCTGTGGCGCTCCCTTGTGGCTCAGCCTTCCCTGATTCCCAATGGAGGTGGACAGAGAGGTCGTTATCAACCAAAGCATTATGGTAGAGTTTTATGTTCTTCATATTTCCGTTATTGCTGAGATCCTTTATTAATTCCTCAATTTCCTTTTCCACTGATTCCTGCGTCTTTTCAGCAATCCGAAGCTTAATTATCTCCATCCACTCCATCTGTTTTTCCTCCGAGTTGATTCTATTAAATGCTTTAGCATACGCCGTGCCAAAATAAAATCACAATGATATCAATTAATTGCATAAAGTTATAGTGCGATACTGCGAATAATCGCAATATTGCTTGCGATATTTCGCTATGAAGTTTTTTATTGTGAAATGCAGCGATAGGAAAACGATACCCTCACCTTTTTTATCCTGCTCGACAGTTTTATCCCCCTAACGTCGTAAAAAAATATTGAAAGAAAATTACAGAAAATGGCTGCCACCGATGTGGTCGAAGCCATAACAATTGATGCCGTGACTGTTGGTCCGGAAACCGGCCTGGAAGACATAGCCACAGTTATGGTTAAGAATAATAGATAATTTTGCCTGTTTGAGATCAAGGCAAGTTCGTGGGCATTATGTCGCCGGATGGAAGGTACGATGAGTGAAAACCGCCCCACTGAAAAGTGAGGTGGAGGTTTGTTTCAATGCATGCAAATATTTTGGGAAACTGAAATTTTTATTGAGGACAGTCTCACATAAAATTACTGCCGACTCTGCCACATCTCTTTGTAGACTCCACTGCAAATAATCAGATCATCCACTTTTTCAAAATATACATGTTTAAGGAGATAATCTTTAGTTACCGGGCTGTGCCACTCGTATTCTACCCAACCACTGCCTCTTGAAAGGGCGGATTTAATGATTTCTTGAATGAATTTTTTCCCGGTTGGATCTTGAACATCCATCCAGTTCTGCCCAACGTATTTTTCATTGGCTCCGTGTGCAAGCATAGTCCCTTTGAGGTTTAGTACAAAAACATACTTATCATCCTTAACAAAGGAACCTTTAGAATTTGAGAACTCCGCCAAAGCAATTGTTTGACCCACCTTTTTGTAAAAAGCTATTGCTTTGACTACCCACTCCTTTGATTCAAGGATCCATGAGGCAACTCCTTCCATCTTTTCGCTTAAACGAAGCATTTTCAATTCTTGCATCAATTCAATGGGCGTCCTGCCATATTTCGCAAGCGCCTGCTGCTCAAATAGACCGGATGTAAGATGATGCCGGATATACTCATCATCATAGGGAGGTTTGCCAAAATACATCTCCAGGTCCTTTTTAGCTTCCTCTTTCATTACTGTTGATATTTTTTCCATTTGTATCCTCCTATTTTTTTGAATCTAATATTTTATTTTTCATTCTCATCCGAAATTCTTCTAAATAGTTAGCCCAGCAGTTGCGGCAACAGTTTCTCGAAGTAATCCAGAGACTCGGGATTCAATAACGCATCTCTGTTCGTAACGGGTCTGCCATTGAGTAAATTCGTCACTGCGCTTTCTACTTTTTTCATGCTGAAAGTGTACGGAATATCCGGTACCGAAACTATCTCCGCAGGTACATGCCGGGGCGACCCATTCTTCCGCAGAGCAACTTTGATTCTGCCCTTGAACTCATCCGACAATGTTCTACCTTCGGCAAGCTTGACGAACAGGACGATGCGCTGGTCGTTATCCAGGTTCTGCCCAATCACCAGAGAGTCCGCTATACCGTCTATTTGCTCCACTATGTTATAGATTTCCGCCGTGCCGATGCGGACGCCAGAAGGTTTCAGCACCGAGTCAGAACGTCCATGGAATTGAACACCGCCTGTTTCGCTGTCGATTACGATATAATCACCGTGCCGCCAAACATTTTTATTGGGGAAAAAGTCAAAGTACGCGTCGCGGTACCTGCTCCCATCCGGATCGTTCCAGAAGCTGATCGGCATCGAGGGTGCGGGCGCTTCGCAAACCAGTTCTCCCTGCCGGTCAGTTACCGGACAGCCGTTATTGTCATAGGCATTGACCCTCATGGCAAGCGCGCGCCCCTGCAACTCACCTGCATAGACAGGACTTATGGGATTGCCTGCCGCAAAGCAGCCATTGATGTCTGTACCGCCGGAAATCGAATTGAGGTGAATATCTCGCTTGATCTCCCTATAGACGTACTCAAAACCTTCTGCGGAAAGCGGCGATCCGGTCTGGGAAATCTCTCTGAGCGATGATAGATCATAATCCTTTCCGGGTTTTACTCCTTGCCTGATCAGATTGTGAATGTATGTCGCGCTTGTGCCGAACACAGTAACTTTTTCATCCTGCACCAGCTGCCACATAGATTCGTCGTCGGGGTAACCCGGGTTGCCGTCGTAGAGGATCACCGTTGCACCGACTGCAAGTGAACTGATGAGCCAGTTCCACATCATCCAGCTGCACGACGTGATGTAAAAGATTCTGTCCTCGCGTTTCAGGTCTGTGTGCAATATCAGTTCTTTCAGGTGATTTATCAGAATACCGCCTGCGCTTTGCACCATACACTTGGGTTTGCCTGTCGTCCCGGATGAGAACATGATATACAGCGGATGTTCAAAAGGCAGTTGCTCAAATTCGATGGACAATCCCTCTTCGGCATCAAGAAAATCTGCATAGTGTACCGCGTCCGGAATCATGTCAATGTCCGGTTTTTCCCCCGCATAGGATACGACGACAACTTTTTTCAGCGAGGGAATTTTTCTTGCGACGAAAGCCGCGTTTTCACGCGTATCAAAGCGCTTGCCCTTATAGAAGTAACCATCGACAGTAAAGAGAATTTTCGGCTCCACCTGTCCCAGCCTGTCCAGTGCAGCCTGCGGACCGATGTCTGTGGCGCATGAAGACCACGTTGCACCAATGCTCGCCGTTGCAAGCATGGCGATTGCTGTCTCTATCAAATTGGGCATGTAGCCGACCACACGATCGCCAGAGAGGACGCCTGCCGCACGCAGCGATTTTGCCGTGCGTGCAACCGCATCATACAGTTCCGCATACGTCATTTTCGCATATTTCTGCGTTTCACCTCTAAAAATAAACGCAGTATGGTTGTCCCGATAACACAATAGATTTTCGGCAAAATTCAACCGTGCACCGGTAAACCATTTCGCGCCGGGGAAATGGTTCAGGTCATCCACTACTTCGTTATATCTGCACGAGCATTTGACTCCGGCAAAATCCCACATCGTTGCCCAGAACTCGGAAATATGTTCAACGGACCATTGCCGAAACTCGGCATAAGAATGAATATCCATGCCATATTCACGGTTAATAACATCAATGAACCTCGTAATGTTTGCCTGATTCTTCCGCACTTCGGATGGTTCCCAGAGTGGCATTTTCATCCAATCAATGTTTCCCCTTTCTTAAAGATTGTCCAACACACACCGTCAAAAGACGCATTCAGTGACGTGGAAAGACGCATATGCCGAAGTCTTGCCTGCTTTTGGGGTATGACGGAGCACATATTGTGCCAGAATTTTATCTCATCAATATCAAAGAGTTAGAGATACGCCTTATCCTCTGGTTGTGAATAGTCGCAAAAGTTCTTGCGCTATTTCGCAATGCCATGTTAAATTGCGAAATATAACAATATGCAAATCATCACAGGAGAAAAGTATGAACGTAGATGAAAGTGAATTTTTTCATCAGATGACCATACTGATTTGCAGCAGTCTTGACATTGAGACTGCCTTACAGCGATCATTAAATCATTTAGTAAAATTCATGCCCGCGGATAAGATCTACCTGCACCTGTATGAACAGAGCCTTGGTGCGATAAAGACAATAGCTGAGGTTGCAACCTCGGGCAGCAGAAGCATGGAGAGGATAATACCGTTGTCTCAAGAAGGGAGGGCGAGTTTTGAAAGGCCCGGCGTTCCTAATGTGCGAATCGTCAACCGCCCTGAAACCGATCCCGTCATCAAGAAAATCGCCGAATCTCTCAAACTGCTGAACACTTCGTGTTTGGTGATGCGCCTCGTAATTGAAGGCAAGCGATTAGGATCATTAGTTTTGACGGCTGAGGGATGGGATAGATACTCGGAAGAGCATGCCCGGTTGTTTTCCCTCTTAAACGAGCCTTTCGCAATCGCTCTGTCCAACGCGCTTACGCATCAGGAAGTTCTCAGGCTGAAAGATATGCTGACGGACGATAACCTGTATCTCCATCAGGAATTGTTGCGCCTGTCCGGAGATGAGATCATCGGCAGTGATTTCGGATTGAAGGACGTTATGGAGATGGTCCGCAAGGTTGCGCCCCTCGACAGCCCTGTGCTGCTGTTGGGTGAAACCGGCGTCGGCAAAGGGGTCATAGCCAGCGCCATCCACTATTTATCCCCGCGAAGGAAAGGCCCGTTTATCACGGTCAATAGCGGCGCCATTCCGGAAACCCTCATAGACAGCGAACTCTTCGGCCATGAGAAGGGAGCCTTTACCGGGGCTATAGAACAAAAGCGCGGGCGCTTCGAGCGTGCGAATCAGGGAACGATTTTTCTTGATGAGATCGGAGAACTCCCCCCTCACGCGCAAATAAGAATGCTGCGCGTATTGCAGGAAAAAGAAATCGAGAGAGTAGGAGGGACAAAACCAATACCGGTGGATATAAGGACTATTGCCGCCACTCACCGTAATTTGCAGGAGATGGTAAAAGAAAATCAGTTCCGTCAGGATCTGTGGTTTCGGATCAATGTCTTTCCCATCAGTGTGCCGCCATTGCGGGAAAGAAAAGAGGATATTCCTTCACTCGTGTACTACTTTATCAACAAGAAAGCGAAGCAATTAAAACTGCCCGCAGCCCCGGAATTATCACCAGGGGCAATGGAGCGCCTGATGAGCTACAACTGGCCCGGGAATGTGCGGGAGCTGGAAAACGTTGTGGAACGGGAACTGATCTTGAACAAAGGAGAACCTTTGGCCTTCATGGTTCTGGCTGGAACAGACAAGACAGGTTATCCCGTGTCTTCCGTCGAGCTGCCGGATAAAGCACTCACCCTTGACAAAGTTAATTCCCTTCACATTCAGAGGGTTCTGAAAATGACAAAAGGGATTGTGCACGGCCCTGACGGGGCTGCTGCCCTGCTGGGAGTAAATCCAAGCACTTTAAGAAGCAAAATGAAAAAACTTGGAATTCCTTACGGAAGAAAAAAATGAACATCATTGATACATCATCAGCAGCAGATTATAAAACGTAGAACAAGAAATATCCAAAAGACCAACAGTTTCAGATAAGAATTATTTTATATCCTGCGATGACCAGCACAACAGAAAGTGTCCGAGGATTAAAAAAGGTTTTTACGTAAGCCTTTCTATTTAAAGCCTGCAGCCAGGACGGCAGCGCCTATAGCCCCATTCATCTGGGCGTATTGCGAGACCTCAACGGTCATCCCAAGTTTCTTCTCCAGGGCCTTCACAACACCGATATTCTTAGCCACACCACCAGTCATCACCACGGGAGGTATAATCCCCACACGGTTCGCCATGGCAGCTATCCTTGCAGCGATGGATTCGTGGATTCCTGCAATGATGTTCTCGCGACTTTCACCCTTCGAAATTAGTGAGACCACCTCCGATTCCGCAAAGACCGTACAGAGACTGCTGATGACGGAAGGTTTAGCAGATTTTAGGGAGATATCTCCAAATCCGTCAAGGTCAACTTCCAATGCCCTTGCCATGACTTCCAGGAAACGGCCTGTTCCGGCGGCGCATTTGTCATTCATAGCGAAATTTTTCACCTTTCCTTTTTCATCAAGGAGGATTGCTTTGCTGTCCTGCCCGCCTATATCAATGACAAAGCGGGTATGGGGATTCAAATAATGGGCACCCGTCCCATGGCAGGTAATCTCCGTCATGACCTTGTCCGCAAACTTAACACTGCGTCTGCCGTACCCTGTGGATACAACCCGGCTTACGGCTGACTTTTCAAGACCAAGCTCGCTGAGAAGTTCTTCATAAACCTTTCTGCCCGCCGTCTCGGCATTGTATCCGGTAAAAATTAATCGCGAACCGAGGATTTTTCCGTCGGCCAGGGCAACAGCCTTGGCAGTAATGGACCCGACATCAATTCCTGCTGTAATCATTATAAACACTCAGCCATTTTTATTTTTTCATCGTTTACCGCTAATGATTATCGTTTAATCGCCTTTTCTCTGCTTGATCATCTCCATAAATGCGTCGATGCGCGTGGATACCTGACTCTCCGAGAAACTCCGCTCATCCACCATGTCCGCTTCGATTATCAGGCAGGGAATACCTCTTTCCTTCTCCACGATCATCCCGATATCATACTGTCCTAGGGAGTAAGGCTTGCAGCTGCGGTTTGAGTGCATCAAGAACCCGTCGACCTTGTACTTGTCCACCAATGCCAGCACTATACGTGCCATCTCATCTATGCCGATATTGAGATAAATGCGTGTATAAGCCTCGGCCATAGATTCAAAGAATCTGTCCTCGTCTATATACTTCAATGTACCGCACCAGGCGGAAGTATAAGTGTCCGCCACAAGGCATGCATTGTGGGATGCCAGCTTATCGGAAAGCCAACGTGTCCTGGGCCAGATGGGAATATTGTCCCAGAGGAGCCTGTACTTTTCATTGGGAATGGCACCGATTCCCCTGGCAACCCGATCCCTCATCTTTTCAAGGAGCTGCGTGTAATAATCGACTACCAGCGGTGTCCCTCTCAGTGTGACAATCAGCGCCAAGTGATAAAAGGCATCAAAGGCCGTCATGGGCGCGGGCCTGCTGACAGCCGTATCCAGAACAGCTTGCCAGAGCCTCTGTCCTTCAACGGAGAGTTTTCCCACAACTTTGAGACGCTCATGATCCATCTTTCTTCCGCATATATCTTCGAGGAAAGTGACATATTCATCGAGCTGCCTGCGGACATATCGGCGGGCTTCTTCCGCGTAACCCGTATGGCAGAACGGCGTATCGAATATAAAAAGGGGGACATTAAAATAGCGGGCCTGGATTTCATACCACTTCATGACGGTCCCGCAGATGTTGTTGCAGCAGATAAGCATATCGGGCCGGGGAAGGCCGCCGATGGGCCCGCCGTTTACAGTGGCACAGGCGATATCGGAGCGGGCGTAGGAACATAGGTCGCTTGAATATCCCATGGATTCCGCCTTTTCGCAGAGGTCTGTCCCCATTTTACTCGCCCCAATCATTGCCCCGTGGTTTTCAGGATAAACAGGTATCACACCCATGGCAATAAGCGGTTCAACAGGACCGCCGCTCGTAATCCAGGCAACCTTCTTCCTGCTGATGCGGGCGCTCTTCGCTTCCATGTAATAGACCATCATTATGTCCTTCATCCTCTTTTTCTTCTTGAAATGCAGGATGAGTTTCCTGATCTTCGCGAGAAGAAAGAGCATAATCTCCGGCATTTTTCTCATAGACGTCTGATTCCCTTTATGCCAATTAATTGAATTCATTCCTCATCATATACTTAAGACAATAATGTAGAAGTTGAAACAATGTCAATAGAAATGATCAATAAGATCACGTTGATTCCTCTGTTCCCTGCTTTAGATGGAAGCTGAAGGAGATAGACAGTGAAAATTTCGGTTCATAAAAAACAGATCTGTGCCCGAATGTAAGGACATCAGAAACATGTTGACAGAATAATTTTTTTCTTATAGTTGTATATACAACTAAATCAGGTGCCGCCTACTATGAAAAAATCTGCCGACAAGTTACTTTTGATAAAAACCAGGGCGCGTCAGTGTATTGCTGTACGGATACGGCTGCTCAGCCGCATGATAACCAATATCTACGATTCTGTGTTAAGCCCGTTTGGGGTCAAGCTCAATCAAATGAGCATACTTATGGTTGTCTACCTGGCCGGAGAGATCGGCTATGAGTCCTTGTGCAAAAGGCTGAAGATGGAAAAATCAACCGCCAGCAGAAATATTGAACGACTGAAAAAAAAGGGGTGGCTTGCCGTCATAGCAGTAAAAGATGACAGAAAAAAATATTTGAAGGTCACTACCGCCGGAGAGGTGCTTTTAGGAAAGGTGCATGAAGCATGGGAAGACGCACAGATAAAAGCCTCAGAACTGTTGGGAAAGGAGGGAGCGGAAGTCATCTGCAATATCGCGAACGGAATTTGGAAGAAAGACAAAGCAGGTTAAAATTTTTTTGCAATAATAGTTGTATATACAACAAGGAGGGATAAAATGAAAAAACGTATCAAAGAGTTTGCACGAAATCTTGGGATTGACGATGTGGGAGTAGCAGCGGCAGCCGATTATCAAAGCCCCCGCTCTCCGAAGCTCGACACTATCTTCCCGGGTGTGAAATCGATCATAGTCATGGCATTCAAAGAGCCGTCGAGCTGCGAAAGTTTGAATATGCAGGTGGCCATGAGCGGCCGGATGGATGTTATGGCATTCTCACGCTCCTGCAATTACAGAATGGTCCGTTTTCTGGAGAGTGAATACGGCGCGAAGGCAATGGCCGCGCCCGCTTCCTATCCTTTGGAGATGAGCCTTGAGACCATGGGCTCCATCGGGGATGTATCGCTGCGGCACGCGGCAATCACTGCCGGTTTGGGGGTCTTTGGCCGGCATAACCTTGTCATCCATCCAAAATTTGGTTCACGCGTGGTCTTTACGGCAATACTGACCGACCTGGAGATGCCTTCCGACGCTCGCTGCGAAGAGGAGCTATGCATTCACTGCGACGTCTGCGTTGAACAATGCCCCGCAGGCGCTCTTAACGAAGAGAACAAAACAGAAGTATTGAAATGCCTCCGCAACTCGCAGCCCTACGGCATCGGCGGTAGCATTCGCTTCTGGTCAAAGTTCGCCGATGCAGCACCCGAGGAGAGAAAGAAAATGGTCAAAGATGTGGAATTCTGGCGCATGTATCAGGCCGGGTTTATAGGCTTCCAGTATTTCTGCTGGAACTGCATGAAGTCCTGTCCGGTGGGGCAGAAATAAACAATAGGCATCTAATCACACAGGCTGCGGGGTGAGGCCGTGGATGGGGAATATGTGTTGTTCGAGGTAGGTCATGACACGGCGAACTTCGGCGCGGGCCTCGGCGATCTTGGTGGCGGAGACGAAGGGATATGAGTCCCGTAGGGAGGCGCCCTCGATGACCGCGGCGGCCCTGCCGCCCATCTGGCCGAAGTAGTCGCTTTCCGGCTCGGCATCGTGCAGCACGGCCCACGCGAGTGTCCAGTCGCGGGCGATGTTGTGGGGATTGTAGCCTCCCGCACCGAGCATGAGCATCTTCGGTACAAGCTTCCTTATCCCATGGATTACTTCGGCATAGATATTGTTTGTCAGCGAAAGATGCGACATGGCATCCGTATAAATTGCATCGACACCAGCCGCGAGGACGCAAATATCGGGCTTGTATGAGCGAGCCAAAGGCGCGACGATCCTGTGAAAGACTTCACGGTAGATTACATCCTCGGT
>DASPQI010000289.1:0-4403 GCA_035625045.1 Syntrophales bacterium
ATATGAGCTGAGATCCAGTAATGGAATGAGGCAGAGGGCGGCAATAATTATGAGAGGCAGGAATCTTTTCATTTCTTCCCTAACCTCCTCTTCCTAAGGATGGATGCCACACCTCCGGGCAGGAATACGAGGGCCGCCACGAAGATTGCGAACCTTCCTGCAGGCGCCCATCCCATCCCGATATAGGTGGCCGTCATGGACTCAAAGATGCCGAGGATTAACCCTCCGATAATGGCCCCGTCTGTTGACCCCATGCCGCCGATGACGGTAATAACGAACCCGACGTTTGTAAATTGCCTCCCCAGCGCCGGATATAGATAGTAGATAGGGATGAAGAGACAGCCGGCGGCCGCCACAAGGATCATACCAATGCCGAAGGTCACCATCCTTACCCGGTTTACATTGACTCCCATCAGCAGCGCCGCATCGACATCCTGCGATGTGGCCCTGATAGATTTCCCTGTGTCCGTCTTGGTGAGGAATACCCATAAGGCTATGGTGATGATAACCGCGATAACGAACGACAATGTCCACGGCATGGAAAGGGAAAGTTCTATGGGAGAATTCGGCCAGTAATCCGTCAGGTACCAGGCATCAGACGCATAGCTCACCGGTGTGGAGCGATAGTCTCCAGTGAAAAAGACCGTCGCGAGGTTGGAAAATACCATAGCCAGCCCCACGGTGAGTATCACCAGGTTGTGAGGCAGTATGGATTCCACCTTCATGACGGGGTTTAACAAGTACTTCTGGATGGCAAGTCCGAACAGGAAGAGCGCGGGGGCGGCAACGAACACGGCGATATAGGGGTCAATTTCAAAAAGGGTAAACAGCCAGTAGGCGATGTACATGGCGATCATCATGAAATCGCCATGGGCAAGGTTGATGACCCTCATGACGCCCATGATAAGCGCCATACCGAGGGCAATCAGCCCATAAAGACCTCCCAACAGGAACCCGGCAATCAGGGTCTGTAAAAAGAGTTCAAGCTCAGGCATTTACCCCTCTTTGGCAATTTTTTTTCTTTGCCACAGATAGAACAGGGCGGCTATTAAGGCACCGATGAAAATCACAATGATTAGATATCTGCCCCAGCCGGCTTCCCTCTCTGCTCTCCATTTTGGGATAGGATAGACGTATTGTGCGCTGGCATATTTTTGCGGCCAGATGGTTTCATGCTTGCCTTTTATG
Source organism: Syntrophales bacterium (assembly GCA_035625045.1). Taxonomy (GTDB): domain Bacteria; phylum Desulfobacterota; class Syntrophia; order Syntrophales; family UBA2185; genus DATKLL01. The sequence continues at coordinate 1,189 of DASPQI010000289.1, forward strand.
ACCTGCATCACGAGGGTATCCATAAAATTCTGGTTTGTGTAACCCTCTTTATCCTCGAATTTTATCGGGCCGAAGGCCGTCATCATATTTGTTGCTTTAAACGCGGCACGGATGTCATTTGAGCTCCAAGATTTTGCCCGGTCCAGCACATCCTTTACAATATAAAGGGCTGAGTAAGCCTCTGCGCCATGATAGGAGGGATAATCTTTATAGAGGCTCTTGTACTTTTCTGCAAACTCCTTTGCCCCCGGATACGCTATCTGTGGACTCCAGAGGGTGGCGGTCATCACATTCTCTGAAGCCTCTTTTGCATTTTGCACGAATTCCGGGATGGCAAATCCGGCAGCGCCGCCGGCATAGAGTTTAGCGTCAATCCGCAATTCCTTTATCTGCCTCATGAGAAGTGCCGCATCCATGACATATGATACCATGTAAATGACATCGGGTCTTGCCGCTTTTACCTTCGAAAGAATCGGTTTAAAGTCCACTGCGCCTTTTTCATACTGCTCCTTCACGAGGACCTGCATACCGGCTTTCTTTGCCTGATTTACCATGTCTTCAGCGCCGGAGGTGCCGAAATCCGAACTCTCATAAAGGATGGCGATCGTTTTTGGCTTCACGACTGTATTTAAAAATGACATGAATCCTGTTGCATAATATGCGTTGGTCGGGTTAAGGCGAAAAACATATTTGTACCCCTGCTGGGTAATATCATCAGTCGCGCCCGTAACGACCAGGTAAGGAGTTTTTCTTTCTTCGGCTACCGCCGCGATTGCCTTGGAGCAGGAGGAGCTGTATTCACCAACAATTACCGGTTGTTTTTTCACATCGATCAGTCTCTCAACGATAGACCGCGCTACTTCCGGCTTGCCCTGAGAGTCTTCAAATTCCAGCACTACCTTCTTGCCTTTAATGCCGCCCTTGGCGTTTATTTCATCCTTAGCAATCTCATAGGATTTCTTTTCTATTTCTCCGAATTTTGCATTGGTGCCTGTGAGCGGTAAGGGGATGCCCAGTTTAAGTACGTCCTGGGCATATACATTTAGTGAAGAAAGACCAATGATAAACGTTATTGCAACAAAAAGTGACAACCGTTTCATATTATCCTCCGTATTGAAGAGAGCCATAGCTCATATTAATTTGATGCTATAACAGAGTTAAATCGATGCTGTTTTTTTAAAAGAATTTTCGCAACAAGTCAAACAAAAAAACTCTCCTCAGGATTTTTTCCTGTCAAAAAAATTTAATGATGGAGTTAGTTACATGTCTTTAGTGAAAAAAGATGATGTCAAACTCTGGGTATGTGAAATTTTACATATGCTTTGAAAAACATCTGTACCGGTTTGGAGGATAGGACTTGTTCTTTCTGAAAAAGGAAAATCTGGAAGGTGGCCTTGGGTGGAATTTGATATAGACAGATCCGGCGTTAGTTTTTTTTGATAGGAAAAGTCAAACTCGCACCCAGCCAGCCTGTGATAGACACCAGCGGTATAAAGGACAGGGTTAGTGAGAAGTAAATGATCCTTGCGGCACCTTGATAGTCCATGACCCCTGGATGTGTTATCCTCCATATAAGAGCGCAAGACGCAGCAATGAGAAGAGTACCAGAAAATAATATCTTTAACGCAACCGGTTTCATCGGCTTCGCTAGGTAATTCAGCCACCACGTAAACCAGCCAGTCAGCATGGCAACCGGTAAAAACAACAGCCCGCCGATAAGCAAGTAAAAAGCCGTACTCTCAAACGCGCTCACATTTGTGATGAGATAAAGAAAATTAAAAAATGGGACCGATAACATAAATACAATGGGGAAATGAACCGTCATTGGATGAGGATGTCTCTGGAGAGAAGGGTAGCGATCAATAAGGGATAATAAAAATGCCGGCATTGGTCTGAGCGGTTCAGTCTTCTGTTTTAGAATTGCCACTTGGGGGTATCTTTCAAAGACCTCCTCCCCATGGGGCGCTGCATCGAACTCCGCACTGAGATCAGTGCCTGCATGGTGCAGCTTCATATGAAAGCCTTCTTTCCACAACTTGCTGCCGCTGACGTTGAAGACCTTCCCCCGGTACGCGATATACGCAGGCTTCCCAGTCTGACCGTTCAATTCTGCCAGAGATTCCGGATCAATTTCCTTCATTCGTGAATCCTCAATGCCTAATAAAATAAGTAAATAGCATCCAGGAAGAAAAATATCCACCCGCTCACCATCGCAATTCCAAGATAAAAAAGAGGCTTCTTTTTCGTCAGAGCAGAGATAGAAGAAAGCATGATGGCAATCTGCAGGAAAATAAGTCCGTACCCGAAATTCCCCGCCCGCGCCTGAGCATCTTCCTTGGATTTTGCAATAGTCTCCGCCTGGGCCTTGATTTCTGCTTTTTCTCCTTCATAGCGTTTGATCTTCTTGTCATAATCATTGATCAGTTTGGAATATTTTTCCATGACCGCTTTCGGCTTTCCAGCGGTCTGCATCATCTCCAGTTCCAGTTTTTGTTTTTGCACTTCATATATGTAAGACTTTATGCTTTTTGATTGGTAATAAGCCCATTGATCTGTTTCCTGCCCTTGATTTAAAATGGCCCGGGATGAGTACTTTCCTAGATACAGGGTTGTGATTGCGGCAAAGACCGCCATGATCGCTGTCGCTAGGGCGATCCATGAAATCCATTTTTCGGGTTTAGTTTCAGACACGCAGCCTAACCTCCTGAAGCAAAGATATAGGCAATCTACATTGCCCTCGATATTAAAAAAGGGTTAACCAGTATAAGCTAACCCTCAAATATTTTTTGGTGGAGCTGACGAGGATCGAACTCGTGACCTCTTGAATGCCATTCAAGCGCTCTCCCAGCTGAGCTACAGCCCCCAACAAGCGCATCTTCAATAGAAACGAACCTTTAGCATACGGTTTTCAGGCTTGTCAATACATTTTTCTTGACATTTGATAAGCCCTTATATAATCACCAAACTGTGCCGGAGTGGTGAAATTGGTAGACGCAGGGGACTCAAAATCCCCCGCCCGCAAGGGCATCCCGGTTCGACCCCGGGCTCCGGCACCAGTAATAATAAGCATCTGCCATTACCCCCGCCGGGAAATATTGATGTTTGTTGAATAAAATCAATATACCATCCGCAAATGGCCGCCCATCAAGGATTCGCAGACCTGATGGGTATTACGTTAGACCCCAAAACAGGCCGATTGTAACCAAAATGTAACC